>NZ_JBAPKY010000022.1:0-68055 GCF_037083785.1 Roseovarius sp. D22-M7 | reverse complement strand
CCAGCACCTCGCCCGCCTTCGGGCCGTCAAGCTCCACCTCCATAACTTCGAGCGGCTTGCCAGCCTCGACCGCGACAGCAGCACGTGTGCGCATGCAACTTCCTTTTTGTTTCCGGCGCCATCCGCATCGGTTGAATCGCGCTTCTTGCAAACCGAGTATGCGTGTAGCGGGACGATGCAAACAATTACTACATTGGTGGGTATTGGGTTCAAGATCCCCGGCGCGCATTGTCGACCCGGGATATACTGACTATCCAACCACAGAGGGGTGGAAGATATGCGGCAATTCAGAGCACTCGGCTACGCCTTGGGCGTCGCGCTGCTGGCGACGCCGCTGCATGCGGCCGATTTCTCGGACCCGACATGGCCGTGCATCCAGCGCAAGGTCGAGACGCTGTCGATCGGGCTGATGTGGACCCACCCCCTGCCCGATGAGCCGGCCGAGGAGCCCGAGACGCGGCGCGCGATCGACAGACTGTCTTCCAAAATGGCGCTGCGCCGTCTCGACGTGGAATCGCTGCGCCCCGAGATCGAGGCATTCGCAGAAAAGCATGACGGATCGCCGGCGATACTGGGCCGCGTCTTCGCGGAGGTGTTCGACACATTGTCGACGCGGCGCACGAAAGTGGTCTCGGGTATCGAGGACTTCTCGCTAGGCCAGATCGAACTGAGCAAGCGGATCGAGGCGGCGCATACCGGAATGGCCGATCTGATGGCCGCCGACACGCCGGATCACGATCGCATCGATACGCTCGAGGAACAACTCGACTGGGACCAGATGATCTACTCGGACCGGCAGAGCACGATAACCTATCTGTGCGAAACGCCCACACTGATCGAGCAGCGCCTCTACGCGCTATCGCGCATCCTGCGCGACCAGATCCGCGAAGCCGGCTGAGCCGTCATTCCCATTCCATCTCCGTGTAGGCCACGGTGACGTTGCGCGGGTTGTAGTCATCAAAAAGCTCCCACTGCGCGGCCTCGCCTTGTGCCACCGTCTTCACCGCGTCCGACAGGCGCGCACCGGCCCCGAGCGCGGCGCGGGTGTCCTGCTCCAGCACATCGAGATAGCGTGCGAGCGGATCGGCCCCCTCGGGCCAATGCAGCGACGGGCCGCCATGGCCCGGCACGACCCGCGCCACATCCATGCCCTGAAGATCCGCCAACACGGCGCGCCACCCGCGCAGGCTGCCATCGAGCGCGGGGACGTGGCGCGCAAACACCAGGTCTCCGGCGAAAAGCGTGTCCGTCCGGCGGTCGATGACCGTCAGGTCGTTGCCAGTATGCGCCACCGGCCAGGCCCGCAGGTCAAGCACGCGCTCGCCCAGATCGATCTCGGCCCGGTCTGTGACGGCATCGGTGAGCGTTGGCATCGTTACATCCACAAAGGCCGCCTCGCCGATAGATGCCCGCAGGCTTTGCAGGTAATCGGACTGACGGTCGGCAAGCGCCCGGGGCAGATCCGCATGCCCCCAGACCCGCGCGCCAAGGCGTTCGAACACGCCGGCGCCGAAGACATGATCGGGGTGCATGTGCGTCAGCACCACATGCCGCACCGGCAGGTCGGTACGGGCCCGGATCGCCCGCCACAGCGCGTCGCCCATCCACGGCGCGCTGCCGGTATCGATCACCGCCACGCCGGTTTCGCCGATCACGAAGCCAAGATTGCCGACATCGCCGCGGTTTTCGGCATCGGGCTCGGCGATCCGGCCCTCATGCGCGAAGACACCGGGCGCGACTTCGACCATTTCGAGCACTTCACCTGTCGGGCGGCAGACAGGAGCTTCCGCGATAAGACGCTCTGGAACCGCCTTCGGATCCGGGGGCGCGTCACGCAGCGCATCACGGCACGCCGCCTCGGTCGGGGCTTCGTAGCCGGGCAGCAGACGGGCACTGCAGGTCGCGTCGGACGCCGCGAGACACAAGGTAACGAGCGCTTCGAACATGAGCCGATGCCTCCTTGGACAAAGGGAAAAGGATCGGACGACACGCAGGCGTGATCCACACCAACCATGGTCGCACTGCGCATCGCGCCGATCCTGTGCTATGATGTCGCAAACCCATGGGAGGAGGAGACACACCATGGCAAGGAAATTTCTGCCTCTGACGGCGCTTGTTGCGATTCTGGCAACCGGCGCACACGCCGATGACGCGGTCCGCAACCCGCTCGTCCCGAGCGAGATATGGCAGATCATGCGCGAGAACGTGGTAGGCGAGGCGCCGATCGCGGATGGCAGCGCGCAGTTCACGGTCGAGGCACCCTACCGTGCCAATGACGCGGCGACAGTGCCGATCCGGATCACGCAGACCGACACGGGCAAGGCGATCCGCGAGGCCACGGTGGTCATTGACGAGAACCCCGCGCCGGTCGCCGCCGTGCTTGGGTTCTCCGAAGGGATGGCCCCGCTCGATTTCGAGCTGCGCGTGCGGGTCAACCAGTACTCCAACGTCCGCGTGATCGCCAGGACCGAGGACGGGCTGTCCATGACCGGCCGCTTCGTCAAGGCCTCGGGGGGCTGCGCGGCCCCGGCCAGCCGCGACCCGGAGGTGGCCCTCGCCTCGATGGGTCAGATGAAGATGCGACTATTCACGCCCGAATCGCAGATGTCCACGCCGCGCCGCGAGGCGCAGATCATGGTGCGACACCCCAACTATTCGGGGCTGCAACGCGACCAGGTCACCCAGCTTTTCATCGCGGCGCATTTCATCGATCACATGGAGGTCTGGCAGGGCGAGGATCTGCTGTTCACCATGGATGGCGGCATCTCGATCTCGGAAAACCCTGTCTTCCGGTTTTCCTATGACGATAACGGCGCGACGGCACTGCGGTTGATGGCGACCGACACCGAGGGCAACACGTTCGAACATGTCCTGCAGAAGGGCGGGGATAGCTGAATCAGCGGTCCATCGCGCGGGCCACGCGCCCTCAGAAACAGATCATTTCGGCCTCGGCCTGCGCCCGGCGCAGGTCGGCTACGAGGTTTTCCGCTGACGGCGCGCTCTTGAAATAAGCCATGCGTTCGCCGCCCGCCCGCCGCATCGACAGGACGGTCTCGGCCTGAAGATACTTCTCGTAGGGCAGCAGCGCGGCGATCTCGTCGATGGAACACGAGCAGCGCCGCATCACGTCACGACCCTGCCCGTTCGCGGCCATGCAGGCAAAGACGTAATCCGCGCGCGCCTCTGTCGGATAGTCATTGTATTCTTCAGCCACGTCTTGGGCCGCGGCCATGCCAGCCGCGCCCAGCAGAGTTGCCGCGAGGGTCCATCTTGCGATCATTGCACCGGCTCCGTCCGCTCGAATGTCGTGCTGGATTTGTAGATCGGCCCGGATCCTTCGGGATCCGGCACCTCGGCCGACAGCGACAGGTACCAGCCGGGGACCGCGTCGGACATGGTCACGGTCAGTTCCAGCGCGCCGAACCCCACCATCCGGTCCGCATTGGGATCGCCCTCGAAGGGATGCAGCCGAATGGTCTTCGTGGCGATCTCCGCGCCGTCCACCATCGCCGTGCCCGTCACGATCTCGGCAGGCTGGATTAGCGACTCCTTGACGCGGTTGCGGATGTAGAATCTGCTGCCGCCCGCACTTTCGGCCATGTCGCGCACCACCGATTCGTAGAACACCATGATCATCGGGTTGCCGACGCTGGCCGGGAAAGACCCCATGCTGCGCCGCCCGCCGTCGCGGCGAAACTCCAGCCGCGCCATTTCCATGTCCTCCTGCACGATGCGCAGCGCGATCTCGCCGGTGTCGCGCACCGCCGCCCGCGGCTGCAGCGTGTTGGTCACGTCGCGGTCGTAGACGAGGACGCGAGCGCGATCCACCGGGTCGAGCGTGCCAACGCGGAAGATCAGGTCATAGGTCGCCTCGCCCTCCGTCGTAGCGGCACCCGTCGGGCCGGCCGCGACCACAAGGGCAAGACCGCAGGCAAGGACTGCGTTTTTCATCATCATGGGTTCCTCCCTCGCGGTAGCCTATGCGTTCTGCCCGCCCTGTCATGGCCGACTTTTGTCGGTATCCGTAGATCGGGGCCGGGCATCCGTCAGCGCACCCGTATGGCACTGGATGGCCCAGTCGATCAGCGGACGCAGGCGCGACAGCTTCACCGGCTTGGAAATGACCGAGATGTCGTCGCGCGCGGCCATGCGCCGCAGGATTTCCGAGCGGTCGGCGGTGATCAGGATCGCCGGCAGGTGGTTGCCCGACCAGTCGCGCAGCGCCGCCACGGCCTCGAGCCCGGTATCGGTGCCGTCAAGGTGATAATCCGCGAGCACGATGTCCGGTGTCACGCCGGTCTCTTGCAGAACCCGGCGCGCGCCCGATGTAGAGGGCGCCCCGAAGACCCGCGCGCCCCACCGTTCCAGCCGCTGTCGCGTGGCGAAAAGCACCTCCGCATCGTTCTCGATGACCAGCACGTCGTGGTCGAACGGGGTATCGCCCATGCCCTGCACCCCCGCCGACGGATCGGCGCGCGGCGGGCGGTCGCCGACGACCTCCATCTCGATGCTGAAGACCGACCCGGCCCCCGGCACGGATCGCAGCCGCAGCGCGTGCCCAAGATGGCGACAGGTGCGATCGACCACCGACAGGCCCAGCCCCATGCCGGTGACGAACTCGGCATTCCCGGCGCGCGCGAACTCCTCGAAGATGCGCTGCTGATCGGCCGTCTCGATGCCGATGCCGGTATCCCAGACCTCGACCACCACGTCGGGGCCGCGCCGCCGCGCGCCCAGCAGGACGCGCCCGCCGGGCGCGGTGTACTGGATCGCGTTCACCACGAGGTTCTGGATCGAGCGTTGCAGGTAGACCGGATCGGACCGCACGACGCACCGACACGGCACCACGTCGAGCCGCACATCCCTGAATTCCGACAGCGGCAACTGATCGGCAAAGACCCCCTCCATCAGCGCCCCGAGATCGACCTCGGTGGCGGTGACCGCGTCCGGATCCGCGCTGGACAGCCGCGAGATGTCGAGGAGCGCATGCAGAAGCTGCTCGGTCGAGGTGAAGGCGCGCTGCAGGCGGTCCACCATCGGCGACAGGTGCGAGTCCTGCGCGGCCTCCTGCAGGGTCGAGATGAGCAACTTGGCGGCATTGATCGGTTGCAGCAGGTCATGGCTGGCCGCCGCGAGAAACCGCGTCTTCGACGACACCGCCGCCTCGGCGCGCTCCTTGGCAAGGCGCAGCTCCTCCTCGACACGGGCCTTTTCCTCGAACTGCTCGGTCAGGCGCGCGTTGGCGTGGGTAAGCTCTGCGGTGCGTTCCAGCACGCGGTTCTCCAGCATCTCGGTCGCGCGGCTTTCCAGCGTCACGTCCTTCAATTCCACGAGGAACCCGCCATCGGGCAAGGCGTTGACCTGAACGTCGAGCACCCGCCCCCGGCCGTGCCGCACCCGCCGCAGCCAGCCGTTCGGCGCCGGGTTCTGCTGCCAGTGGGCGATCTCCAGCAGGGCCTCGTCGCGCACCAGCTCGTTGGCCTGCATGAACGCCAGCAGACGGTCCAGCGTGGTGCCGCGCTGCAATTCACTCAGCGGCACGCCGAGAAGCCGCCGGAACTGCCGGTTCTGCATCATCAGCCGGCCATCGGAACAGAACGTGCAGACGCCCGAGGTCATGGTCTCGAACACCGCCTGCAGGTAATCGGCCTGCTGCGCGATCAGGGTCTTCTTCTCGGACCGGTTCTGGCGCACCAGCGGCGTGATCTCGGTCAGCAGCAGCACGACATTCTCGGGCGAGGTGCGCTGCAGGCGCAACTGGTACCAGATATCGCCCGTCACCTCGATCATCAGCGACATGGCCATCGCGCCGTCTTCGGTCTTCTTCAGCTGAGCGGCGGGGTGATGGATCTTGTGATCGGTCGAAACAAGGTGACGGCTGCGCACCATAAGCTCGAAATACCCGTCAAGCGTCAGCCCCGAGACGATCTCGTCGGCGATATCGGGCAGGACGGTGCGAAAGAGATGGTTGCACACGTTGAGATGGCCCTCGGTGAAAAGCGCGAAGCCCTCCTGCATGACCGAAAGCGCATCCTGCAGATTGCGCTGCGTGCGTTCGCGGTCGCCGCGCGCCGTCTCGAGCTCTGTCGCGGCTTCTTCCAGATCGCGGGTCTTGGCGGCGACTTGCGCCTGCAAGTCGATGGCCGACTGGAACGCGCTGTAGGCCGAGACGTTCATCTCTGTCTGCCGTTCCGCGCGGCGCATCAGCGCGGCGATGATGCGTTCCTGCCGCATCATCCGGATCTCGGGCGGCTGATCCGGGTCGATCAGGTTCATGCCCGCCCCCGCCCGTCCGGATCGAAGAAGGCGACGCCGACGAAGGTCTGGTTCATGTGCACGCCGCGATGCTGCTCGCCATAGGTGTTGAAGCCCAGCACCCGCGCCTCGCGAAAGATCTCGGACACCGCGTGGCCAAGCTGTTTCTGCTCGACCTCCAGCCGCCGCAGCACGCAATCGAACCCGAGGATGAAATCGGGCCGCTCGCCGGTGGCGCTTTCGTGCCGCAGACCGGCGCGCAGGGTCTCGATCATCTCCTTGCCGCGCCCCAGCGTCATGATCACGCCATCGTCGATCGCCGCCATGAAGGACAACGCGTCGCCTTCGGTCGCATCGCTGACGGCGCGCACGAAATAGCTGCCCTTGTGATGCACGAGGATTGGGTTCTCCGCGAAGACCTGTGGCGACAGCGCGTCGCGCGGGCAATCCACGAGGCGCGCATATTCCCGCGCCGCCGGGGCGCCGTTGATCTCGAAGACCAGCCGCTCTTCCGGCTCGGCTCCGGTGATGATCAGTTGCTGGTCGGTCGGCTGGAAATGGTCAAAACTGAACCCCGTGAAGTCGAGCGCCGTCTCGACAATCAGCAGGAGCGCGGCATCGGTGTGAGCCCGTCCCGCGCAAAGCACATGGGTTTGACGGAAATCCAGCCCGTCGCCCGCAGAGCCGCCGAAGACCGGCATATCGGGCAGCACGGTTTCCAGCGTCGAGACCAGCAGATCCTCCTGGTTCGACAGGCCATCGGTAAAAAGAAGCGCCAGCCGGTTCCACCCGGCGGTGTGCTCGAACCGGTCTGCCTGCTCTTCCACCGCCGCCGCAACGCCGGAAAAGGAAAACGGGCGCAGGCCCTCGATCAGAACCGGGGCGCAGCGGAAACTGTCCCGCGGAAAGGCCATGAGAAGCAGCGCGTCGGATGTATAGCCGTCCGGCGTTATCTGCCCCGCCGTGGTGCAACCGAAGACCGGCATGTTCTCAAGGCGCGCAGCTAGCGCGCGTTCGACCTCTTGAACGCCCAGCCGGTTGGGCACGAAGACCAGCACGAAGGCGGTGTCAGCCTGGCCGACTGCGGCGGTCACCTCGGCGACTGCCGCCCCCGCATCGACGGCGCTCGACTGCGCCACGCCCACATGGCGCGGCCCTGTCACACCGTCGCGCATGACGTCACCCGCTCAGGAAGGCGCGCGCCTCGGGATCGCCCGCGTCGTTCGAGATGACGTTCTTGACCAGCACCGCGGCCTGCGTCCGGTTCTTGACCCCGAGACGTCCCAGCAACCCGGTGATATGCGCCTTCACGGTGGCCTCGGCCAGCGACAGCTCGTACGCGATCTGCTTGTTGGCCTTGCCCGCGCAGATCAGCGCCATGATTTTCTTCTGCTGCGGCGTCAGGGCCGCAAGCGTCGGATGCTCGTCCCCGGCGCGGTCGAGTCCGGTGTCGCAATGTTGTGTCTCGGCATAGGCCCGGGGCAGGTACGTCTTGCCGGCACTGATGCGTGTGATCACGTGCCGCAACTCCTGCGTCGAGGTCTCCTTGGGCAGAAAGCCCGCCGCGCCCTCCTCCATGAGCTTGCGCACAAGCGCGTGCGAGGTAAGCGCCGAGATGACGAGGATCGGCACATCGACCAGCCGGTCGCGCATGGTGACGAAGCCCGAAATGCCCGACACGTCTGGCAGCTTGAGATCGAAGATTACCATCGACGGCGAAAATCCATCTTCCAGACGGCCAAGGGCATCCGTAAGAGTCGCCGACTGCTGGATGTCGCATCCCGGGAAAACGACGGATATCGCCGCGGCCAGCGCATCGCAGTAAAGCGGGTGATCGTCGACGATAAGCACCGAGGCGACGTTCTGTCGCGGGCGCACGTCTACGCTGCAATTCATGATAGTTCCTCCCCGCAGGAAGACTATCGCGTCTCTCGGCTTTTGCAAGGCCCGCAATCGCCGCATCCGTCGCCGGTCGCGCATCACCGAGGCGCCTCGGAGCCCGCCATCAGGATGCCGCTCGAGAGATCGTCACTTGATCCGCGGGAACGAACAGGACATTCTATAGGGAAAGGCGCGGGATACGGGAACTGTCGCAATGGTGGGGCGCGAATTGAGCATCGTGGCGCAACACGGGACGAAGGCCGGGGTGCAGGCTGCAGCCGTCTATTCGATCGGTGCGTCTCCCGCATCTTCCCGGCTATCCCGCTGCCAGATCCCCACTTTCGCGTAGCTTCTCGTGTTTGATCATCCGCCGAATGAGAGAGAAGCCCTGTCCTGGACCTACCCGGTCCTCTGGTCCGGGCTTACATTCGTCACAGTTCCTTTCGTGCGGACCGGCGTCGACTTCGTGCGAGGACAGTTGGGTAGCGGTGCGTTCACCTACGGGGTCGCCGTCGCGGTCATTCTGGCGACCGCCGGGGCACTGTTCCTGACGCGGCACCGGTTGTCGCTCGGATCATCCGTCTGGCTTCTCGGTCTCGCCGGTTTGGTGCTCTACCTGACATTCGGCCTCGCGGATGGAAGCGCGGAAGAGGCGATCCATTACGTACAATACGGAACTCTTTCCGTGCTGCTTTTCCGGGCCTTCAGCCATCGCATCCGCGACTACAGCATATATGTGGCCGCCACCCTTGCGGGAACCTTCGTGGGCATGGTCGACGAAAGCGTTCAATGGCTCACCCCCAAGCGCTACTTCGACCTCAGGGACATCTGGCTGAACTTCACGGCCGTCGCCCTCTTGCAGATCGGCATCGCAGCCGGCATCCGGCCAAGGATGATCGCGGGGTCACCGGGTTGGGAAAGCCTGAGACGTCTCTGCTTTCTGGGCGCGCTGACGATCGGCTATCTCGGCCTTTGCCACCTCAACACCCCGGAACGCGTCGCCTGGTATGCGTCCAATGTGCCCGGGCTGGGGTTCATCGACCCGGATCGCAGCATCATGGTCGAATACGGGCATCTCCATGGCGATGACACCACGGGGTACTTCCGCTCGCGGCTGACAGCCGAAGAGCTGCGCCGGTCGGCCCGGGACCGTGCCGAAGACGGCGCCCGGATCCTCGATCGCTATCGTGACCGCGAGGACTACTGGACCTTTCTTACGCGCTATTCCCCGCTGGCAGACCCATTTCTGCACGAGGCGAGGGTTCACCTGTTCCGGCGCGACTTCCACCTCGCGCGCGCGATGGAGAGTGAAGACGCCGACGCGCAAGGGACTCACTTCGCGACCGCGTACTGGGAAAACCGCATTCTTCAGGACTATTTCGGGGAGTTGCTCGACGCGTCGAGCTATCGATGGTCCGAGGAACTGGAGGCCGACGTGAGGGAAAAGGCCGACAGGGCCCAAGCCTATGACAGCTGGGTCAGCCAGCACCTGATCGTCGCCTTCACCCCGCGGCAGCTTGCATTCGCGTTTTCCGGTACCGTGGCCGCGCTGGTGCTCATGGGCGCATACGCCGGCCGGAGGGCATCACGCCGGAAAAGCGCGCGCAATCCACCCAACGGGGATACGTGGCGATGACCGGCGCTTGCACGCGGCGATCCCTTCTCAAGTCACTGGGCGCGGCCAGCACCCTGATCGCGTCGCCGGCCCTGGCCCGGACATCATGGCGCATCCGGGGCTCCGGGCGCGGGGTGCTTCGGCTGGTCTTCTACACCGACATTCACGCCAGCGCTGATCCGCGCAGATCGGATGCCGTCACCATGGCCGCAGGCGCCATCAATGCCCAAAAGGCCGACCTCGTGCTCTGCGGCGGTGACCTGATCCACGGAGGTTTCGACGCAAGACCGGATGACGTCGCGGCACGATGGGACGCCTACACGTCCATGGCACGCGCAATCGGGGCCGAGCATCACGCTGTGGTCGGGAATCACGACCTCGTCGGTGCGCAACCCGGGGACGGCTCGGAACCGGCCCCTGACCCCAGACTGGAGTTCAAGCGGCACCTCGGTGTCAGCCGCACTTTCGACACCTTCGATGCGCTCGGCTATCGCTTCGTCCTGCTCGATTCCCTGCGCATCTCCGATGCCCCGCACATGTACGACGGCTGGGTCTCGTCCGAGCAACGGGAATGGATCCGCGAGGTGCTGTCGGGCACCCCGTCGGATCAGCCGATCGTGGTTCTTCTACACATGCCGCTTCTCACGGCCTTTTTCGCCGCCACGAAGGGGGCCACCTTCCAGGCGCAACCGAACCGGGTGGTGATCAACAATACCGAGGTGCTCGGGCTGTTCGCCGATCACAACCTCGTCCTGGTGCTCCAGGGTCATCTTCATGTGTCCGAGGCCGTGCAGTGGCGCGGGACCACCTTCCTGACGGGCGGCGCAATCTGCGGAAACTGGTGGCGTGGCTCGTTTTTCGATACCGCGGAAGGCTTTAGCGCGATCACCTTGAGGGATGACCGGATCGAATGGGAATACATCGATTACGGATGGACCGCCCCGCGCCATGAGGAGTGATTGATGGCCAGATCCGCGACCGACCCGGCGCTGTCCGGCTAAAGGGCACGATGCCGTGTATCCGGCGCGACGCCGCCGACATGCCGTGCGACGCCTTAAAGCGGGGCGTGCAGCGCGAGAGTGTCAATCCGCGCCTCTATCAGCTCGATCATCTCGAGATAGGCTGGGCTGTCGATCTCGCCGAACCGCCCGGAAAACTCGGCCCGCGTTAGGATCTGCGGAATGTCGTCATAGGGCACGATGACATCGCCCTCCGCTTCGATCCGCGCGATCAGCTCGGGCCAGCGCTCGGGCGGTGTCGTCATGAAGAGATCGGCGAGCCGGACCCCGGAATTGTTGGCCGCAAGATCGGTGAAATCGAACCCACCTGACCTCACGGTGTCGCGCAATTCCTTGTATTCACCGACAGTGACCGAGACATTGCGGTTGCTCGCGGCCTGGATCGCCGCCGCGGTAATGAAGTGGCGACGGCTGTCTATCCGGTTGTTGAGCTTCAGGCGCGTGCATTCCGTCTGCCAGTCGCGCGCGGCTACTGTGCCGGCTTTGACCACGTCACCGAACAAGAGATGAAAATCATGCGCCCCGCAGATGCGGGTCAGCGCGAAGATCGCGGCGGTGAAGGCATCGGATGCACCCTCGGTCCGCGCACCCTCCTGCGCGGCGTTCAGGGTGAAGACGAGATATGGCAGGAAACTGCCCCTGATCGGCAGATCGCCGCGGTCCATCGCCTCGCGGATGCGCACATGGTAGTTGTCGACCAGGGTCCGGGGCGGCATCTTGCCGCCGCGCAGCGCCCCGAACAAACCGCCGATGATGCCGTTCTCGCCGACCCGGCCTATTTCAAGATCAATCGCCACGGTATTGTCCGCAACGCGCATCCCGGAGGCCGCACTGACTGCCGTGTCCCCCAGCCCGTCGCCGAGGATCATGTTGGCCCCGATCCGGCCCGCTTGCAGCGCGATGCCGGGCGGTATGGTCAATGGACCAAGAACGACGCGCTCGAGCGTGACCCGCTTTTCGAACTGCGGGACCGTCACCGCAAGATTGAGCCACCGCGTCGCACCGGGCAAGGCGATGGGCACCGACGCGCGCAGATCGACGCCCCACGGCTCGACCGTGATCTGCCCGCGAAATCCGGGGATCAGCCGCACGCCGAGACGGACCACGCTGGTCAGCTCGGCCTGATCAGTGACCAGCGGACTTGCGCGCCCGGTGCCCGTGCTGGCCGCGGTCTTGACGTCGCTGACGAAGCCGCGTGCCGTCACGACGTCCTCGGGGGTGGGGGCGGCGCGTGTCCTCACCAGCGGTTCGCCCTCGATCACCACGAGCGCAAGGGCCAGCACCGCCCCGGCCAGCAGCGCGACGAGGACGACCAGCGACCTGAGGACTCTCCGAAGCATCGTCTTTCCCGTCATGGTGACCAGGCGCCCGATGCGCGTGGCAGGGCGCAAGTTTTCACGGCTTGAGGACCATGTCCATCGTCAACCGCGCGGCGCGGGGTGTGCAAGGACCTGTGCCGCGCCGCGACATGACGCTGCGTTCGCGGCCCTCGAAATTTCTGCAGCGCAGCACACATCAGGACGTGGGAGGCGAAAAAAGGAAACGGATCAATGACCTTTGCTGCTTTCTTACCGCATCCGACCCCGCTGCCCGGTACCCTGCGTGACTGGCGCAACGTGCTTGCGGGTCACTACGCGCGGCTTGGACATCGGTCACGGCGGGACCGGTTCATGGCCAACCTGCCCGACCGGACGGTGCGGCGCATCGCCGACCGGGCCAGCCCCGACATCGTGCTGGGGATCGAGGCCGAGGGCCGCGTCGTGGGCGTGCTGGAGGTGTTTCGCGGTGCCGACGGGCATGCCGAGATCGGTATCTCGGTCGAGGATGCCTCGCAGGGGCGCGGCTATGGCCGGGCGCTGTTTCTCGAAGGACTGGCCGCGGCGGAAGCGATGGGCGTGCAAACCGCCGATCTATACTTTTCCTGCGAAAACAGCGGCCTGCGCAAACTGGTTGACGCCGCCGGCGGCAAGATCATACGCACCGGGGCCGAGTGCGAGGCCCATATCGACATCTCGCATTGCGCTGCCTGCCATGCGACCCTGCCAAAGAGTACGCCCACGACGGCGCTGCCCCGTCCGGTGGAAATGTCGCGCCGGTTGAACCATCTCGACCCCTGACCGGGCGCGCGTGGCAGCACGCCTCGCCCTTGACACGACCTGCCCACGAAAACCCTGTGACACACTCAACTCTTAAGGAGACACGTCAATGAAGATCCTCATGGTACTGACATCACACGACAAACTCGGTGACACCGGCCACGGCACCGGGTTCTGGCTCGAGGAATTCGCGGCGCCTTATTACGCGTTCAAGGATGCCGGTGCCGAGGTCACGCTGGCCTCGCCCAAGGGTGGGCAGCCGCCGGTGGATCCCAACAGTGATGCCGAGGATGCTCAGACGGATTTTACCAAGCGATTCAAGGGGGATAGAGCGGCGCAGGAAGCATTGGCGCAGACCGTGCCGCTGTCGGGCGTCGCTGCGGACGGCTTCGACGCGATCTTCTATCCCGGGGGTCATGGCCCGCTCTGGGACCTGGCCGAGGACGCCGACAGCATCGCGCTGATCGAGGCGTTCGCGGCAAAGACCCGGCCCGTGGGCGCCGTCTGCCATGCGCCGGCTGTCTTTCGCCACACCAAAGGTTCGGACGGCAAGCCATTGGTTTCCGGCAAGAAAGTCACCGGCTTCACCAACACCGAGGAAGAGGCCGTGGGCCTGACCGGCGTGGTGCCGTTCCTTGTCGAGGACATGCTGAAAGCCAATGGCGCGGCTTACGAGAAGGGCGCCGACTGGGCGTCGTTCGTCGTCACCGATGGCACGCTGGTGACCGGCCAGAACCCCGCCTCGTCGGAAGAGGCTGCGAAACGGCTGCTTTCCCTGCTGTGATCGCCCCGCGCCGGCGGTCCTGCCGCCGGTGTACAGGGTGTACGCGAGGTACGCGCGAAACGTACGCAGTTCGGCCCAGGACCCGGGCGTGCTTGCGCCCGGGGGATGGGATCCTCAATACTCTCCGCAGATGACCCCACGTGGCGGGCCTCCGGGCCCCCACCGCGCGCATTGGTAACGGAGAGGTCCCGATGACACGTTTCAACCAGCCGCTTGGCGGCAACCAGATGCCCCGCTTCGGCGGGCCGGGCAGCATGATGCGACTGCCGGTGCAGGACACGGCGCACGGCCTCGATGCCTGCTTTCTCGGCGTGCCGATGGATATCGGCACCTCGAACCGGCCCGGCACGCGGCTGGGTCCGCGCCAGATCCGCGACGAAAGCCGGATGCTGCGCCCCTACAACATGGCCACCGGCGCCGCGCCCTTCGAGCATCTGCAGGTGGCCGATATCGGCGACGTGCCGATCAACACCTTCGATCTGAAGAAATCCGTCGCGATCATCGAACAGCATTTGTCGGGCGTGCTGGAGGCGGGCGCGATCCCGCTGACGCTGGGCGGCGATCACACGCTGACATGGCCGATCCTGCGCGCGATGACCGCGCGGCACGGGCCGGTCGCGCTGATCCATGTCGATGCGCACGCCGATATCAACGACCAGATGTTCGGCGAGCGCGAGGCGCATGGCACGCCGTTTCGCCGCGCGTGGGAGGATGGCTGCCTGCAAGACGACCGCGTGGTGCAGATCGGGCTGCGGGGCACCGGGTATGCGCCCGAAGATTTCGACTGGGGCCGCGACAAGGGCTGGCGCGTGGTGCAGGCCGAAGAGTGCTGGCACCAATCCCTGACGCCGCTGATGGCCGAAGTCCGCGCGCAGATCGGCGACGCGCCGGTCTATCTGAGTTTCGATATCGACAGCCTCGATCCCGCCTTTGCCCCCGGAACGGGCACGGTCGAGCCCGGCGGCCTGAATATCTGGCAGGCGATCGAGATCGTGCGCGGCTGCGCCGGGCTGAACCTCGTGGGTTGCGATCTTGTCGAGGTATCGCCACCGTATGATACATCTGGGAACACGGCCATGGTGGCCGCGAGCCTGCTTTACGAGATGCTGTGCGTGCTGCCCGGGGTGCCGCAGGAAAAAACAAAAACACAGGGAGAATGAGAGATGATGAAACGTCGTGAATTCCTGGGCACCGCGAGTGCCGCGGGTCTGGGCACGCTGGCCGCACCGGGGATCCTGCGCGCGCAAGGCGCGCCGCTGAAGGTCGGCACCTATGGCGGCTATTTCGAGGAAAGCTTCAAGACCCATATCTATCCCGATTTCACCGAAGCGACCGGCATCGAGGTGGAATCGATCCCCGAGCCCACCGGCGAGGCATGGCTGGTGCAGTTGCAACAGGCCGCCCGCGCCGGGCAGGCCCCCGCGGACGTGTCGATGATGGCGCAGGTTGCGCGCATACGCGGCGAACGCGCGAACCTCTGGGCCAAGCTGGATGCGGGCGCGATGCCCAACACCGCCGCCCTGCCCGACCATTTTCGTCACACCTACGAGGATGACGGGTTCTACGGCACCGGCGCGGTCAGCTGGTTCATCAGCCTGGTGACCAACACCGATGTCTATCCCGAGCCGCCCGCATCCTGGACCGCGTTCTGGGATCCCGCCAACGAGGGGCGTCTGGGGCTGCTGGCGCTGGCCTCGAATTCCTTCCTGCTGGAGATCACCGCGACCTGTTATTTCGGCGGCACCGATATTCTGGGCAGCGAGGACGGCGTGATGCAGGTGCTGGACAAGCTGTCCGAGGTGAAGCCCAACGTGCGGCTTTGGTACCGCGACGAGGGTCAGTTCCAGCAGGCGCTGGAGACCGGCGAGATCCCGATGGGCCAGTATTACCACGACGTCACGGGGCTTGCGGCGGCCGATGGCAAGCCTGTCCGCTCAACCTTTCCAGAAGAGGGCGCGGTGCTCGATTCCGGGTCCTGGGTGGTGTCCAGCGCGTCGGACGCGATCGAGCGCGCGCAGGTCTTCATCGATTACATGGCCCAGCCCGCGATCCAGGCGAAGCTGTCGCGCTTCGTCGGCACCGCGCCCACGGTGCCGCGTGAGATGACCGACCTGACGGACGCGGAATTCGCCGCCGTGTCGTCGGAGATCCCGCCGATCCTGCCGCGCTACGATCTGTATGTGGATCGGGCCGACTGGGTGAACCAGAAATGGTCCGAGATGGTCACGGGCTGAGGCGTGCCGCGCGCGGGTGAGCCACGATGACCGAGCTGTCCCTCGACGGGCTGACCAAGCGCTTCGGTTCGCTCACGGCGGTGGACGATGTGACACTGAACATTGCCGATGGCAGTTTCGTCTGCCTGCTGGGGCCGTCGGGCTGTGGCAAGACCACGCTGCTGCGGCTGCTGGCGGGGCTGGAGGCGCCGAGCGCGGGGCGGGTGCTGGTGGCTGGGCGCGACATCACCGACACGCCCACCCATCGCCGCGATTTCGGGATGGTGTTCCAGTCGCTGGCGCTGTTTCCGCATCTGACGGTCTGGCAGAACATCGCCTATCCGCTGCGGATCCGCGGCCGGCCGCGGGCGGAGTGCCGCGCGCGCGCCGGGGAATTGCTGGATCTGGTGCAGTTGCCCGACGTGGCCGAGCGGCTCATTCACCAGTTGTCCGGCGGGCAGCGCCAGCGCGTGGCGATCGCGCGGGGTCTGGCGATCGACCCGCAGGTCTTCCTGCTGGACGAGCCGCTCTCGGCGCTCGACGCCAACCTGCGCGAGCATATGCAGGTGGAGTTGCGGCAGTTGCAGCAGCGCCTCGGCGTGACCACGGTGGTGGTGACGCATGACCAGAAAGAGGCGCTGACCATGGCCGACACGGTGATCGTGATGAACGAGGGCCGCGTGCAGCAGGTCGGCACGCCCATGCAGGTCTACCGCGATCCCGCCAATGCGTTTGTCGCGGGGTTCATCGGGACGTCGAACCTGATGGATTGCACGCTGAACGGTGACCGAAGCGTCGAGGTTTCGGGCCTGCGCGTGGACCTTGCGCCCGACGACCGGGTGCGGGCCGATCCGGGCCCGGCCGTGTTGTCGGTGCGGCCCGAGGATGTGCGCGTGGGCGCGGCGGATGAGGGCCTGCCCGCGCGCGTTACCTTCATCCGCGATCTGGGCGAAAGCGTGCAATTCGTGCTGGAGCGTGACGGCCAGACGATCACCGCGCTGTTCGCGCCGGGCGCGCGGCCAGCAGCGCAACTCGGCGACAGCGTGGGGGTGACGTTCGCGCCCGGCGGCCGGGTGGTACTGCCGGCATGAGCGCCGCGAAGGACGCCCCCACCCCGCGCTGGCTGGCCGCGCTGCCGGCGGCGTGGCTGGGGATCTTCTTCCTGATCCCCTTCGCGATCATGCTGTCGGTCAGCGTCGCGCACCGGGTGCCCGGCGGGTTCTTCGAGCCGGGGTTCGAGCTTGACAGCTACAGGCGGTTCGTCTCGGCCTTTTTCGGACAGATCCTGCTGACCTCGATCCTCTTTTCGGCGGCCGCCGCGGTGATCTGCGTGGCGCTGGCGTTCCCGTTCACCGTGATCCTCGCGCGCATGGGCGGGCGGGCGCAGACGGTGGTGCTGGTGATGCTGCTGGCCGTGTTGTCGCTTTCCGAAGTGATCATCGGTTTCGCGCTGTCGACGCTGCTGTCGAAGACCGCCGGGGTGGGCAACCTGCTGACCCGGCTGGGGATCCTCGAGACGTCGCGGGCCTTCACGCCGAGCCTCTTCGCGCTGCTGACGGGGATGTGCTACCTGGCGCTGCCCTACGCGGTGCTGGTGCTTTACCCGCCGGTGTCGCGGCTGGACCCGGAACTGACCGAGGCCGCGCGGATGATGGGGGCGACGCCCTTGACGGCCTTCCGCACCGTCACCGTGCCGCTGCTGCGCGCGCCGATCCTCGGGGCGCTGATCCTCGTTTTCGTGTTCACGCTGGGGATCTACCTTCTGCCGCAGGTGCTGGGCCAGCCGCAGCACTGGACACTGTCGGTGCACATCACCGACCAGGCGATCTTCCAGTCGAACCTGCCATTCGCGGCGGCGATGGCAGTGCTGTTGCTGCTGGTCTCGCTGGCGATGGTCGGGCTGACGCTGATCCTCGGACGCGGGGGCAAGGCATGACGCGCGGCGTGCAGACAGCCTACGTGATCGTCATCCTCGCCCTGCTGGCCGCACCCATCGTGGTGGTGGCGGGCGTGTCGCTGAACGCGCAGCAATCGCTGCGCTTTCCGCCGCCGGAGCTGTCGCTGCGCTGGTACGCAGCCCTTTTCAGCGCCGAGGACTGGATGGTCCCGCTGCGCAACTCGCTGGTGATCGCGGCAAGCTCTGCGGTGCTGGCGGTCGCGGTGGCGCTGCCGCTGGCGCTGCATGTCTGGGCACGCGACACGTGGGTCTCGCGCGCGCTTTACACGCTGGGCGTGGCGCCCTTCATGCTGCCGCCGGTGATCTCGGCGCTCGGGTTTCTGGTGTTCTGGGTGTCGGCCGGGCTTTACGGCCAGATCACCGCGACGATCGTCTCGCACGCGGTGTTCCTTGTGACGCTGCCGCTGGTGACCATCAGCCTTGGCCTTGCGGGAATCGACCGCACGCTGGTCGAGGCGGCGCGCACGATGGGGGCCACGCGCGGGCAGATCCTGCGCACGGTGATCCTGCCGCTGATCCTGCCTTACATGATCTCGGGCTATGCCTTCGCCTTCGTGCTGTCGCTGAACGAGTATATCATCGCCTACATGGTGGCGGGCTTTACAGTCGAGACGCTGCCGATCAAGATCTTCAACAGCCTGCGCTACGGCTACACCCCGATCATGGGCGTGGTCTCGGTGCTGTTCATCGCGCTGGCGGTGCTGATCTTCGGGTTGATCGGCAAATTCGGCAACCTGCCAAGGTTGCTTGGCGCGGAAAGGATGCAGGACTGATGGGACTGACACTGGGCCTTTGGCAGGGCGAAGGCGTGCCCGGCGACATGCCGGCGACGGTAGGGGCCATATCGGGCATCGCGCGTGACGCGGCGCGCCGCGGCGCCGACCTTCTGGTCTTTCCCGAAGGCTACCTGACGGGCTATCACCTTCCCGGTCTCGCGCCGGGCGATCTCGACGGGGTCGAGGACGCGCTGGCCGAGATCGGCCGCATCGCCGCGCAGACCGGTCTGTGCATCGTCATGGGCACGCATCTGGAGACCGATGACGGCCTGCGCAACGCCGCGGTGGTCGTCGACCGTACGGGCGCGGAACTGGGCCGGTATCACAAGCGCGCGCTTTACGGGGCGTGGGAAAAGGCGACCTTCCGGGCGGGGGACGCCGCCCTGCGCTTTGCCTGCGGCGACCTGAGCGTCGGGGTCGCGATCTGCTACGACGTGGAGTTTCCCGAGATCATCCGCGCCGAGGCCCGCGCGGGCGTCGATCTGGTGGTGGTGCCCACGGCGCTGATGGCGCCGCATGACCGCGTGGCGCGCCTGATGGTGCCGGTGCGCGCGATGGAGAACCAGGTGTTCCTCGGCTATTGCAACCGCACGGGGCACGAAGGCGGGCTGGACTTCGTCGGGCTGTCGTCGATCCGCGGCCCCGAGGGCGAGGCGCTGGTCGAGGCCGGCGCCGGGCCCGAGCTGTTGCTGGCCCGGCTCGACCGGTCGCGACGGGCCGAGACGCGGGCGGCCTTCTGCTATCTTGACGACCTGGCGGGGCTGCGCCTGCGCTGACCGCACGGCCACGCCATCACGGTCTATTACCTTGGGTTGTGCGGCAAAATGACAACACATCCTTTGCGATTGTGAAAATTCACTCCGCTTTAACCAATGCCGCTATAACATGCACTTGAAGGCCGAAGATGATGTTGCCGCGCGGGCGCCTTGGCGGTCCGCGGCGCGTCGACGGGACACAGGCGCCCCGGCAGGACCGACATTCGGGAATGGCGTCGCCGCTGAACAGACCGAGGGATCATGCGTTGGGCATACCGCGACACACCGTGATGACGACCGCGCGGCGGATGGCCGCGGCGGGTCTGCTGATGTTGGGACTGTGCCTTCAGCCGCTGGCCGCCGCGGCCTTCGAACTGGTCAAGACGCAGGACAACCAGGTGATCGCGCTTTCCGTGGGTGCCGGGCAACTGGTGCGCACGGACGCGGATTTCGTCAACGTCTTCGTCGCGGATCCCACGGTGGCCGATGTCCAGGTCGCCTCGTCGCGGGTGCTTTACCTCACCGCCACGGGCATCGGCGAGACGACGGTGTTTGTCCTTGGGGCCGATGACAGCGTCCTGATGTCCGCCGGTGTCCGGGTGACCCACAACGCCCGCGCGCTGTCGGCGGCGCTGGCGCAGGTCGCGCCCGGGCAATCGGTGCAGGCGCGCAGCATCGAGAATTCGCTGGTCGTGACCGGCCGCGTCCGGACCGCCGGACAGGCCGAGGACGTGATCCGCGTGGCACGCCAGTTCGCCGAGGAAGAACGGATCATCAACCGCCTGACGATCGCCGATCCGATGCAGGTGAACCTGCAGGTGCGCATCGCCGAGGTCAGCCGCAACATGGACCGCCAGCTCGGGATCCGCTGGAACGAGTTGGGGATCGCCAGCGGCATCAGCTTTCGCGGCGGCACCGGCGCCGCCGACGGGTACGGCATCGACGTTGACCGAACGTTCAATGGCGGCCTCAACCTCAATGTCATGCTCGAGGCGCTGTCCGAGGAAGGCCTCGCCACGATCCTCGCAGAGCCCAACCTGACCGCGCGCACCGGCGAGCCGGCCAGCTTCCTGGCGGGGGGCGAGTTTCCGTTCCAGAGCGTCGACGCGGACGGCAACCCGCAAACCGAGTTCAAGGATTTCGGGATCGGGCTGAATTTCACGCCAACGGTGATCGACGGCAACCGCATCAGCCTGAATGTCGCGGTCGAGGCCAGCGATCTGGATTTCTCCTCGGGGCTCGAGGTGCCGTCGCTCAATACAAGGCGCGCGACGACGATCGTGGATCTGGGCAGCGGGCAGAGCTTCGCGATCGCCGGGCTGATCGAGAACAGCACGTCGCAGGACGTGGCCAGCGTGCCCGGGCTTGGCGCGATCCCGATCCTCGGGGCGCTCTTTCGCTCGACGGGGTTTCAGCGCGGCCAGACCGAGCTGGTGATCCTCGTGACGCCGACGCTGGTCACGCCGCAGCGGCCGGACAACATGCGCACGCCGCTGGACGATTTCACGCCGCCCAACGATTTCGAACGGGTCCTGCTAGGCCGGTTCGAGGGCGCCGGGTCGCGTATGGGCGACCGGCGCCTGAACGGCGCGGCCGGGTTCGCGTTCGAATGAGCGGGGCACGGGTGAAAGCGGCGCTCTTGTCGGCGCTGATGCCGCTCCTGCTGGCCGGCTGCGGCGAGCAGCCGATCGGCAGCTTCGAGCGCGCGCAATTCATTGCCGATGGCGGGCAGGCCCATCACGACGTGCGCTTCACCCGGGGCTGCACCAGCCTTGCCCGGGGCGAGGCGCCGCGGCTGCAGGCCTTCCTGACGGCGCTGGAATTGCGCCGCGGCGACGATATCGTGGTGCATATGGGGCGCACCGGGTCCGACCGGCGCGACCGCGAACGCCGCCACAGCCTGCTCAGCGCGATCGAGCCCGGGCCCGCGCGGGTGCTGATGTCGCGGTCGGCGGGCTTCAGCCGCCGCGACCGGCGCCACGACGCGGCGCTGGTGCAGGTCATCCGCCACGACCAGGTGCGCGTCGATTGCAAGTCGGGGGGCTACAGCGAGGCGGATCTCGCGCTGAGGATGCCGTTTCCCATGCTGAACTGCGCAAACCCGACGAACCTCGCCTACATGGCCGCCGAGAAGCGCGACCTCACCAGCCCGCGGCAGCTTGGCCCGGCGCGCGGCGAGCCGGCCGCGAGCGCCATCCGCCGCCAGCGCGCCGGCGAGGTCCGGACGATCCCGCTGGGCAGGATCGCCGAGGAGTGATCGGGCCTGATGGCCGCCGCCCTCTCAGGCGACCACGCGGTTGCGGCCCTGCCGCTTGGCGTCGAACAGCGCGCTGTCGGCCACGCCCGTGACCGCGTCGGCGGTCGCGCGCGTCTCTCCGATCGGCGCGAGACCGATGCTGACCGTGATCTCGAGCGCAAGTTCGCCGTTGAACCGGGCATCGGCCACCTTGCCGCGCACCCGGTCCGCCCAGACCCGCGCCGTGTCCAGATCCGTGTCATGCAGCATGACCGCGAACTCCTCGCCGCCCAGACGCGCGAAGAGATCGGCCGCGCGGCATTCGCCGGACACCGCGGCGGCGAATTCGCGCAGGACACGGTCTCCGGCAAGGTGGCCGAACGTATCGTTGACCTTCTTGAAACGGTCGATGTCGAGCAGGGCCACGACAGAACAGCCCTTGCTGCGGCGCAGCCGCGCCAATTCGAGATCCAGCGCCGACATGAAGCTGCGGCGGTTGAAGACGCCGGTCAGGAAGTCCCGGCTGGCCTGCCGGCGCAGTTCCAGCTGGGTCATCACGATCCGGGCGCAGTCGCGAACGATCCGGCGCGCCCGGTCGGAGAACAGCCGGGGGCGTGTGTCGAACGCGCAGATCGTGCCGAGGTTGTAGCCCTCCTGCGTCGTCAGCGGCGCGCCGATATAGCTGCGCGGCACGGGGCCGCCGGGCACGAACGGCTTGTCGCGAAACCGCGCGTCGCGATGCGTGTCCTCGACCACGAGCGGGGCGTAGTCGCGGATGGCGATCTCGCAGAAGCCCGCATGACGCGGGCCGTCCCCGAGATCGAAGCCGTGGCGGGCCTTGAGGATCTGCCGATCGGCGCTGATCAGGCTGAGCGCAACCATCTCCATGCGCAGGCTGAGGCCGAGCAGGCTGGTGATCTGGTCGAAGCTGGATTCGGAGGTGCAGGTCTGCAGGTCGAGATCCTGGAACGCCTTGATCCGGCCGGCCTCGTCCGCGAGCTTGTCATTCTTGGGGGTCATGGGAAACACGGCTCTTGTTTTTTGGCAAGGAGTGCGGGGTCGGCAGGATCACCAGTTGTTCACCTGCAGGTAATACAGGTTCAGTTCGGGCAGCAGATCCTCTTTCTCGGTGATTTCGGTCATCTCCAGCAGATCGAACTGCACGATCTTGGACTTGTTGAGGATGACCGCCCTGTCGCGCAGCCTGAACGGCAGGAAGGGCCGTTCATCGCAGAGCACGTCGAGCACCCGCTGGCCCTGGACGACGTGGATGCCGCCGTAGAACTCGGTGCCGTCTTCGAGGGTCGCTTTAACCGGAACGCAATATTTTGGCAGTTTCATGGCTGTTACTCGCAAGGTTGTATCAGGGATGGGAAATGGGGACGACGGACGCGGCTTGGGGATGCGGAACCGGAGCCGGCGGGGGGTGAGCGGGATCCAGGATCCGGCGGTCTACCGGGAGGCCTGCAAAGTGTTCGGTGAGGACGGCGCCCGTGCCTGGCTGCAGCTGTTCCGCAGGGATCTCGCGGAGCATCTTGCCGAGATCGCGCAGGGCCGGCCGACGCGCGCCACGATCCAGGATATCGCCCACCGGACCGCGGGGCGCGCCGGGTTCCTGGGATTTCGCGCCCTGGCCGAGGCGTCGGCCACCCTCGACGGCGCGCTGCGGCGCGGGGCGGGCGTGGCGCCGGCGCTGGACCGCTGGATCGTGCAGGCGCGGCGGGCCAGCGAGATCCCGCCCGGCGCACCGGATGCGCCGCCCCTGCCGGAATGACGCCCGCCCGGCCCCGCCGGGACCGGGAATGCGGCGCGCGCGTTTGGGCGCAGGACGTTGTCATGATGCCGCCAATGCCTGGATTATTGCCGGCGTCGCGATCACCGCGAAGAGCACCGGCAGGAAGAACAGGATCATCGGCACCGTCAGCTTGGGCGGCAGCGCCGCCGCCTTCTTCTCGGCCGCCGACATCCGGAAATCGCGGCTTTCCTTGGCGAGGATCCGCAGCGTGTGCCCCAGCGACGTGCCGTATTTCTCCGACTGGATGAGGCCGATCACCGCGGCCTTGATGCTGTCGAGCCCGGTGCGCGTGCCGAGATTCTCGTAGGCCTGCCGGCGATCCGACAGATAGGCGAGCTCTGCGGTGGTCAGCGACATCTCCTCGGCCAGTTCCTTTGACTGCGCGCCGATCTCCTCGGCGACCTTGCGAAAGGCGCCCTCGGCGCTCATTCCGGATTCGACGCAGATCAGCAGCAGGTCGAGCGCGTCGGGCCAGCTGCGGCGCAGACTGGTATGGCGTTTCGCGATGAGGTTGCGAACGTAGATCCGGGGCAGCATGTAGCCGACCAGCGCCCCCGCCGAGGCCATCGCCGCGATGATCGGCATCGACAGGTCGGGCCGCACCACGAAGGCGATGTAGAGGAAGGCGACGCCCGGCATCACGATGGCCGCGATCAGTTGCGAGGCGAGGTAGGCCACCAGCGGCGCGCGCCCGCGTTGCCCGGCCATGCGCAACAGCTGCGCGGCCTCGCCGGCATTGCCGAGGCGCGCCAGGTTCAGCCGCTCCACGATCCCGGCGAAGAGGCGGTTCGGCTCTCTGGCGAAAAGCCGCGAACGATCGGTCAGGCCGGGCCCGCGCGCCGGCCGGGCGCGGCGGCGCACCGAGGCGCGGTCCTGCGCGACGCCGCGCATCCGCTCTGCCATGCGGTCGCGGGCGAGCCAGGGCCAGGCGAGCGCGAGGATCGCACCCATGGCCGACAGGGCCGAGAGCAGGATCAGCGCCTGCTGCGTGAGGGGGTCGGTCAGATCCATCGTCATCTCGCAGCCTCCTCACATGTCGAAATTGATCATCTGGCGCATCACGAAGACGCCGATCGACATCCAGACCGCGCAGCCGGCCAGCACCATCAGCCCGAGATCGGTCTCGTAGAGCACCGCGAGATATTCGGGGCTGGTCAGCTGCACGAGGCCCGCGACGATCACCGGCAGCGCGCCGATGATCCCGGCCGAGGTCTTGGCCTCGGCGCTCATCGCCTTGACCTTGGCGTGCAGTTGCCGACGGCCGCGCAGCACGGTCGAGAGGTTGCTCAGCGCCTCTGTCAGGCTGCCGCCGGCGCGGTTCTGGATGGCGACGACGATGGCGAGGAAGGCGACCTCCTGCAGGGGGACGCGCTGCGCCAGCCGGTCGACGGCATCCTGCAGGGGGATGCCGACCGACTGATCCTCGACGACCAGCCGGAACTCGCCCCGGACCGGATCCTCTGTGTCGCTGGCGACGATCGACAGGCAGTCGACCATCGGCCGGCCGGCGCGCACACCGCGCACGATGAGGTCGATCACGTCCGGGAAGGCGGCCGCGAAGGCGGCGAGGCGCCGCTTGCGCCGGAAGGCCACGTAGAGGCGCGGCACGAGCACTCCCGCCGCCGCGCCGATGCCGAGCGCCGAAAGGGGCCCCAGCGACGCGGCCGCGGCGAAGGCGCAGACGGCGAGCGTGGCGCTGAAGAGCCAGTAGCCGCGCGGCCGCCAGTCGAGCCCCGCCTCGCGCAGGCGTTGCGGCAGGCCGGGCGCGCGGCGGCGCTGGCGGTGGATCGACTGGCGTTCCTCGATCTCTTTCAGCGTGTCCTCGATGGCCTTGCGGCGCGCCGGGGCGTTGCCGCCCGCGGTCTGGTCGCGGCCGGCGACGGGGCCCGCGCCGAGCGCCTCGGCGAGGCGGCGGTTGCGCCGCGCGCGCGCCTCGAGCGCCGGCATCGCGAGGATCAGCACCAGCCCGATCGCCGCCAGCGCGGCGAGTGGGGCCACCAGCAGGGTGAGCGGGATGTCAGGCATGGGGCACGGGCTTTCGGGTCATGAGGTCGTTTTCGCCGCTTCGAGCGCGCGCGCCAGCCGCGCGTCCTCGCCGAAATAGCGGGCGCGATCCCAGAAGGCCGGGCGTCCGATTCCCGTCGACTGGTGCTGGCCGATGATGCGCCCGGTCTCGTCCTCGCCGGTGACCTTGTAGACGAAGATGTCCTGCAGGATCGGCACGTCGCCCTCGAGGCCCAGCACCTCGGTGATATGGGTGATCCGGCGCGAGCCGTCGCGCATGCGCGAGGCCTGGATGATGACGTCGATCGACGACACCGCCATCTGCTGGATGGTCAGCGACGGCAGGTCGTAGCCGCCCATGGTGATCATCGAACCGAGGCGCGACAGCGCCTCGCGCGGGCTGTTGGCGTGCAGCGTGCCCATCGATCCGTCGTGACCGGTATTCATCGCCTGCAGCAGGTCGAACGCCTCGGGGCCGCGCACCTCGCCGACGATGATCCGCTCGGGGCGCATCCGCAGGCAGTTCTTGATCAGGTCGCGCATCGTCACCTCGCCCGACCCTTCGGCATTGGCGGGCCGGGTCTCCAGCCGGACGACATGCGGCTGCTGCAGTTGAAGTTCGGCGGAATCCTCGCAGGTCACGATGCGCTCGTCCTCGCCGGCGAACCGCGTGAGACAGTTCAGAAGCGTCGTCTTGCCAGAGCCGGTGCCGCCCGAGATCACCACGTTGCAGCCGATGCGGCTGATGATCTTGAGGATCTCGGCGCCGGCCGGGGTGATCGAGCCGAAATCGACGAGCTGGTCGAGCGTCAGCTTGTCCTTCTTGAAGCGCCGGATCGTCAGGCTGGGCCCGTCGATCGCCAGCGGCGGCGCGATCACGTTGACGCGGCTGCCATCGGGCAGGCGCGCGTCGCAGATGGGGCTTGATTCGTCGAGCCGGCGTCCGACCTGGCTGACGATGCGCTGGCAGATGTTGAGAAGCTGCTCGTTGTTGCGAAAGCGGATATTGGTCTGGATGACCTTGCCGTTCACCTCGATGTAGATCCGGTCGGTGCCGTTCACCATGATGTCGGCGATGTCGTCGCGCGCCAGCAGCGGCTCGAGCGGGCCGTAGCCGAGGACGTCGTTGCAGATCTCCTCGGTCAGGTCGTATTGTTCGCTGCTCGACAGCACGGCGCGCTTGGCCGCGAGGATCTCGGCCACGACACCGCCGACCTCGCGCCGGGCCGCCGACAGGTCCATGCGGCCCAGTTCCGTGATGTTGATCGATTCGATCAGCGCGCCAAAGATCTCCTTCTTGAGGTCGAGATAGCCGGCGGCCACGTCCGCCGAGGGCGCCTTGGCCGCGACGGGGCGTTTCACGGGTTGCGGCGGCGGGTCCGGCGTCACCGCCTCGGGCGCGGGTTGGGGTGCCGTGTCGGGTGCCGGGTCTGGCGCGGTATCCGGCGCGACCGCGTCGCGCTGCGTGTCGGACCGCGCCGGCGTGACCGCCGTGGCGGTCTCGAGCGCCGTTCGTTTTCCAAAGGAGTGCGTCATGGGGGATCTCTTCCGTTGCGGTCAGCCGAGCCCGAGGAACCCGCGCAGCTTGCCACGGGCGGGCTTGCGGGATCTGCCGCTCAGGCTTTGGGCGAGGTCGCGCATGCAGCACTGCACCTTGCTGCGCGGCGCCTGTTCGCGCAGCAAGCGCCCATCGGTGGCGGCGCTCCCGAAGGTCGCCGCGTCGAAGGCGATGGTCGTGCAGTGCGCGATCCCGAGGCTTTTGGCGAATTTCTCGGCCGGGATCTCCTTGCGCTTGGGGATCCGGCAGGTGTTGAGCACCACGCGCGGCGGCGCATCGTTGGGCCGCAGCGCGCGCAACTTTTCGAGCAGCGCGCGGGTGTTGCGCAGGTTCGGCAGGTCCGGCGAGGCCACGATCAGCACCTGGTCCGCCGAGGTCAGCGCGTCGCGGCTGCACGCCGACCAGTCATGCGGCACGTCGAGCACGACATGCGGGAACGAGGCGCGCGCGATCTCGATCAGCCGCGCGACCGCGTCGGGCGCGGGCTCGACCTCTGTCAGCGGGTCGTCGAAGCCGGGCAGCACGCTGAGATAGTCGCCGCGCGGCACCGCCAGCCGGTCGAGCAGCGCGGCATCGAACTTGTCCGGGTCGTCGATGTATTTCTCGAGCCCCATCACCGGCTTGAGGTCGAGATTGACGGTGCTCGACCCGAAGCGGAAATCGAGATCGAGCAGCAGCGTCGGGCTGGTCTCGTCCTCGGCGATGGTCCAGGCGACGTTCTGCGCTAGCGTCGAGGCGCCGATGCCGCCCTTGGCGCCGACGAAGGCGTAGGCGGTGCCGAGGGTCTTGGTGTTCTCCTCGGCGAACAGCGCCTGCACGGTCGCCACGACGTCGAGTGGCCCGAGCGTGCCGACCAGATATTCCGCGATCCCGCGCGAGATCAGCGCGCGGTAGAGGGCGATGTCGTTCTCGGTCCCGATCACCACCACGCTGGTATCGGGATCGCAGACCTCGGCCAGCGCATCGAGCTCTTTCAGCAGGGTGTCGCCGGTGCTGGCGACCTCGACGACCAGCAGCGACGGCGTGCGCCGCATGTCGAAGGCCTTAAGGGCGGCGGCGATGCCGCCCTCGGCGATCTCGGTCTTGACCCGCACCAGGCGGCGGTCGCCGCTGGCGCGGGAGATCACGTCGCGCGTCCCGTCCGTCAGGCAGAAGGCCGCCACGGTGATATGCGGGACGCGCGCGCTCGACGGGGCCGCGCGGGCTTCCACGGCGGCGTCTGCTTCGATCCTGATCGGCGCATGTTGCATCTGTTCGTTCCTTGCCTTGACCGCGGCGCGGGCGCGCTGTCAGTTGAGCGTGATGTCCTCGATACTGGTGCCGCGCCCGACGCGGATCCGCTTTGGGGCTTCCATCGCGTCCATCGACGGCTCGCCCGGTGTCTCGACCATCGGCCGCAGCGACAGCGACAGCGTGCCGCTCGACTGGGCGGCGGTGACGACCTCGGCCTGCGCCTCGGTCAGTTCCAGCGTCGCGGTCCTGCCGAGCACGGTGTTGGCGGTGGTCTGGTCGGTCGACTGGTCGATCGCCAGCACCCGCACGCCCTTGAGGATGGTGCGGCTGCGCAGTTCCGGCGCGTCGTTGCCGCGCTCGGTGGTATAAAGCACGTCGACGCGGTCATTGGGCAGGATGAACCCCCCCGCGGTGCTTTGGGTATTGGCGTCGATGGCGACCGCGCGCTTGCCGGGGCTGAGCATCGCCGCAAGGTAGCTGCCCGGCGTCGGTGCCAGCAGGTGCTGGCCGATCGGCTCGCCGGTCAGGATCGGGCGGGTGGCGTATTGCCCGGTCGCCTCGCGCAGCCCGCCGGGCTGCGCCTTGCGCTCGATCGCGCTTGGGGGAACGGCCTCGACCGGCCAGTCCTGCCAGCGCAGCGCCTCGGCCGTCACCTCGCCGCTGCGCGCGAGATCCATCTCGGCGACGAGCACCGAGGTCATCTCGATGGCCGGCTCGGGCGGGGCCGCGACCGGGGCCGGATCGGGGGCCGTTGCCGTTTGCTGTGTCGCGATCCAGGCGGCGCCGCCACCGGCACCGAGGGCGATGATCAGGATCAGGAGTCGAAGCATGTGGATCCTCCAGGCAGGGACGAGGAAGGGCCGTCAGCCCATCGACAGGGCCTCGGGCCGCAGGAGTGCCGCGGCGATCGCCGCCGCCGCGATGGCAATGCCGTAGGGCACGCGGTCCATCGGGTCGCGCAGGGCGGCGATCCGGTGGCCCGCAAGGCGACCCGCGCCCAGGCTGCGCGCCGCGACCAGTGCCAGTGTCAGGACCCCGCCGCCGAGGGCGGTCAGGATCAGCAGGCCCGGCGTCGCCGCCGGCCCGAGCCAAAGGGCGGTCACGGCCAGCAGCTTGACGTCGCCGCCGCCCATCCAGCCCCGCGCGAAGAGGGCCAGACCGCCGCCGAGGATCGCGAGGCCGACCGCCGTTCTGGCCGCCAGATCGAGCCATCCCGGCGGCGAAAGTGTCGCGGCAAGCGCCGCCCCCGCCAGCAGGTAGAGGATCAGCGCATTCGGAATGCGCATCCGCACCGCGTCATTGGCCGCGGCGATCCCCTGCCCGGCGATGAACCAGGCAGGGGCGAGGATCAGGAGGCTGTCTTGCATGGGTCCCGACCGGAACCTCGGCCGCACCGCCCCTTTACAAGCCGTGGCGATGCGGCAGCGGGGTCGCGGCACATCATTAGCTGAGATCGCTGCCGACATCTTGGAAGAGTGTCTCAAGGTTGCCGCCGATGAGGGTCAGCCCACCGATGGCAGCCACGGCCACCAGGGCGGCGATCAGCCCGTATTCGATGGCGGTCGCGCCCTCGTCGTTGGTCTTGAGTTTCGTGATGAGATAAAGCATGTCTTTGCTCCTTGTTCATGGGTTGATCCGGCCTTGCCGGCTGAACGGTGCACGCAATGCTTTGGCATTTTCGCACCACTCCCGACGGTTTTCCGCCTTCCATATGTGTACGCAATCTTAAGACGTTACTCTAGCTGGCATGGTGGCCTAGCCATCTGGGCAGGCCCGGTCACCGGTTCCCGGAGGGCGCAGGCCACGCCGCTTGACGCAATCTTAAGGGTTGAGCGGGTAAGCCTGAACGGCACGTGCGTGGACATCACATTCAAGACCGTATGGTACAGCACACTCCATTATCGGCGCTCGCCCCCGTCATCGTGATCGACGACGACGAGTTTTTCCGCGTTGCCATGGACGCGGTGCTGGGGGAATGGTTCGGCAGTGATGCGGTGGTGACCTGCGCCAGCACCGAGGAGGCGCTCGCGTATCTCTCCGACGGGACCGCGTTCGGCCTCGGCCTCGTCGATCTGAACATGCCCGGCATCGACAATCTCGATCTGCTGACCACACTGAAATCCGCGCAACCCGACATCCGGCTCGTCGTGCTGTCGGCGTCGAGATCGCGCGAGGACATCGTCATGGCGCTTTCGGCCGGCGCGCATGGCTTCATCAACAAGGGGCTGGGCATCGGCGAGGCCGAGGCGGCGATCCGGCAGATCGCCGACGGGTCGGTCTACGTGCCGCCCTTCACCCCGCAATCGGAGGGCGCGCCGGCGGGCGATCCCGCGCGCCGGCCGACCGCGGCCTTGCTGGCCTCGCTGACGCCACGCCAGATGGAGGTGCTGCGGCTGCTGGTCGCCGGCCAGCCGAACAAGGGGATCGCGCGCGAGCTCGGCATCAATCCCAGCACGGTGAAGTTTCACCTGTCGTTCATCTTCCAGACCCTCGGGGTGTCCAACCGGGTCGAGGCGGCAACGCTCGGCGCGCGGCTGCTGGAGGACCGCGCGTGACCCCGGCCCGGCGCATCCCCGACCGGGGCCGGCTAGGCCGACGGGTAGACCGGGAAGCAGGCCTCGACCTCGATCCAGCTGTCGGGCAGCGCCGCGACGACGCTGGTGAACCGGTGGCGGATCGCGACACGGGCGAAATCGGCGACGCCCTGGCACGCGACGCCTTCTTCCGGGGTGACGGTGTCGGTCGTGATCGCGACCGACCAGTCCTGCGCCTGCCCGCGCACGAAACTCGCGGTGGCGGCCGCATCCATGCTGTCGGCGACGACGCAAGGGGACAGGCGCAGGCCCAGACACCGCGCCCCGGCCGAGGCCGCATCCTGCAGCGCGACGCGCGTCCAGGTATAGCGGCTGATCTCGATCGTGCCGGTGAGCAGCAGGATCAACGGCAGCGCGATGACCGCGAACTCTATCGCGACGGCGCCGCGGCGCGCGGCGATCAGCCTGGGAAGGGCGGCGCGGCGGGTCAATTCAACCGCAGGACGGCGCTGGCCTGCAGCGTGTCGCCGGCGACAAACCCGTATGCCGGAAAAAGCGAGACATGGCGCGCCTGCGCGGCGATCCGCACGAAGGGCCCCGCGGTGCCGCCCGCGGCGCAGGGCGTGTCGCAGACCACCGGCGACCCCCAGTCGACGGCCCCGCCCGACAGGGCCGGACAGTAGCACGCGGTGGCGGCCCCCGGCCCGGCGGAGGGCGTCACGGCCCCTTCGGACCACGCAGCGCTTGCGGCGTTGTTGACCACCGCCTCGGCCCCGGTCGTGCCGCCGCCCTGCAGCAGTCCGACAAGCCGTTGCGCCATGTCGGCCGCGGCCGGCTGATCGGGCGGCGCAGGCTGCAGTAGTGCGTATTCCGTCGCCGCGGTCACCCGGGCCTGCAGCGACAATCGCGCATGGGCGGCGCTGCCGATATCGATCACCCCGGCCAGCACGACCATCAGGACGGGGGCGACGAGGGCAAACTCGACCGCGATGCTGCCGCGCGCGTCGCGCAGCAGCGCACCGAGGGCCGGCCCGGTTGCGGATGACTTGTGCGCTCTGGTGTTGCTGATGAAACCCGGCCTCATCTCTGGTGATCCTCTCCTGACCGGCGATGTCGGGTAACGGATCGGCATCGCGCGAAACTGCCCGAGCATACGCGATGCCCGCGCCGCGCAATAGCTGGCCGGACGGCCAGCCCGCCTGGCCAGTCAGGTCCCGTGCGGGCGTTTGTCGTGGCGGTCTATCATGCCGATGATCCACGGGATGTTCGGCATGAAGATGAAGATCCGGGTCAGTTGAAGCGCCGTGACCATCGCCAGATCGACGCCGAGGAACTTGGCGGTCAGGGCCATTTCGGTGACGCCGCCGGGGGCCATGCCGAGCACCAGCACCTCCCATCGCAGATCGGTGAGCGCCGCCAGCCCGAGGGCCAACGTGGAAATCACCAGCAAGAGCAGCAGGGTGCTTGCCGTCAATGTCAGCATGAGCCGTCGGCCGCCCAGCAGGATCTCGCGGCGAAAGCAACTGCCGAGCCAGGTGCCGAGCACGATCTGCGCCGCCGACAGCATCTCCGGCGGGAAGGGCGCGGGTTGCAGCCCCGCCGCGGCGGCGGTGGCCGAGAATGCCAGCGGGCCGAGAAACCACGGATTCGACAGGCCCAGCCTGCGGAAGACCAGCGCGCCGGCGATCGCCAGCAGCGCGAGAAACCCGTTGCCGACGGGGTCGAACGTGCCGCCGCGCACCAGGTCGCCGGGCGCGGGCCAGCCATCCACCGCGTAGACGAAAAGCGGCACGAGGATGACCACGGCGGCGATCCGCAGGGTTTGCGTGAGCACGATCGGGGCGGGATCCCAGCCGAATTTCCCGGCGATCACCGCGGCCTCGACCGGGCTGGTGGGAAAGGTCGCAAGGAAGGCCTGCGCCGGCGGCATCCCCCCCATCCGCGACGTCAGGTACGCCACGCCGCAGGCGACCGCCGCCGTGAGGAACGCGGCCCCGACGAGAAGCGGCGCGTAGGCCAGCAGCGCCGCCAGCGCCGCCGGGGTGAAGGCAAGCCCCACCTGCGCCGCGATGACCATCTGCCCGAAGGGCCGGGTCCGCAGCGGCACCTGCACGGTCAGCACACCGCCGAGATACAGCCCCGCCGACAGCAGCAGCGGGCCGATCATCCATGGCAGCGGCGCCCCGAGCAGCGAGAAGAGCCAGCCGGTGGCGATGCCGAGCCCGTAGAGCACGGCCAGCGCCAGCCACTTACGCAGGTGCTGCATCGGCGGGACGGGGGTCGGCACCACCCGCCTAGCGCGGCGCGTGGCCCGCGCCGACATCCCAGAACAGCCCGGCCATGACCCGCAGCGCATCACGGCAGACGGGTTTCAGCACGTGCTCGTCCGGGGCGTGCTGCGAGCAGCCGCGATAGGAATGCGGCACCCAGACCGTGGGCAGGCCGAGGATCTCGGCAAAGGCATCGTTGGGCAGCGACCCGGCGAGGTTGGGCAGGATATGCGGCGCCTGCCCCGCGGTGTCCTGCAATGACGCGGCGGCGAAGCGCACCCAGGGGTGATCAGGGTCGAGCCGCGTGGCACGAAAGAAGCCGCGATCGTGCGGGACGATCTGCACGGCCTCGAACCCCTGCGCGTCGAGATGGCGTCGCAGCGCGGGCACGATATCCTCGGGCGTGGTCCCCACCACGTAGCGCAGCTGGCAGGTGGCGCGGGCATGCGCCGAGATGGCGTTGACCGGCGCCTCGGGGACGCCGCTTTTCATCGCGAGGATGGCAAAGCTGTTCCAGCCATAGGCGCGCTCACAGGGCGTCAGCTCCTCTTCGCCCCAGTCGGGGTCGATGGCAGGACCGTCATCGCTTTGGATCGGCAGGTCGGCCAGCGCCGCGCGCACGCTGTTGGAGAGGCTGTCGGGGCGCCATTCGGGGATGTTGATCTGGCCGCGCGCATCGGTGATCGTGGCAAGCGCCTGCGCGAGGATCATCGCCGGATCGGCCAGCAGCCCGCCCCAGTTGCCGGAATGATGCGCGCCCTCGCGCAGATCGACCAGCAGATCGAAGGTGACGCCGCCGCGCGAGCCCATGAAGAGCGTGGGCGTGCCCGGTTGCAGGCGCGGGCCGTCCGAGGCGATCAGCACATCGGCCGAAAGCGCGTCCTTATGGGCCGCGAAGAAGTCATGCAGGCCGGGCGATCCGGTTTCCTCGCCCGTCTCGATCACCATCTTGCAGTTGAAGCAGAGCCGCCCGCGCGCCGCGATCACCGCCTGAAGGGCGGCGATGTTGATCAGGTGCTGGCCCTTGTTGTCGGCGGTGCCGCGCCCGTAAAGGCGCTCGCCCTCCTCGACCAGTGTGAAGGGGTGCAGGCCGTCGCGCCACTGGTCGGTCTGGGCGCGGATCACGTCGCCATGCCCGTAGCTGAGCACGGTGGGCAGGTCGTCGCCCTCGTGCCGCTCGGCGGTGAGGATCGGACCCGCGCCCTTGGCCGGGTTGTCATGAAGCGTGCAGGTGAACCCCATCGCCTCGAGCCGCGGCTGCATCGCCTGTTGCAGGTAGCGCAGGAGTTCCGGGGCCTGGTCGGGATTTTGGCTTTCGGTCTGGTATCCCACGAGATCCGAAAGGTCAGCCTGGAAGCGGCCGGCGTCGAAATACTCTGAGATGGTCTCGATTGCGGCGTCTCTGGTCATGATGATCCTGTCTGGTCTTCTGAAACGGCGTCGCCCCAGGGCGACATGATCTCGGTGCAGCCGGTATTCGTCCAGCCCTGCCGCATCACGCCGGCGGGGCAGGCGAAGGCGAAAGGGAACGGGCTGCGCCGCGCGGTGATCACGGCATGTTCGGCGCCGAGGCGCGCCAGGACGCCCTCGGGCAGCGTCTCGTCGGCGACCACGGTCGGCCCGCCCGATACGTCGATGCGCGGGTGGTGGAAGGCCGCGCCCAGATCCATGCCGTGATCGGCGATGAAGGACGCCATCTGAACCATCGCCGAGACGATCTTGCGCCCGCCCGAGGCGCCGAGGGCAAAACGCGCGTCGCCGGCCTGCCCGAGGATCGGGCAGACATTCATCAGGCAGCGCTTGCCCGGCGTCAGCGAATTTGGGCGGCCCGGGACCGGGTCGAACCACATGATGCCATTGTTCATCGTGAAGCCGGTCGAGGGCGACACGACCCGCGACCCGAAGATCGACAGCAGCGTCTGGGTCTGCGAGACCATGTTGCCGGCGCGATCCACGACCGAGAAATGCGTGGTGCAGCCTTGGTGCGCCTCGGTCTCGCCGGTGTCGCCCATGTTGGCCAGCCGGTCAGCATAGGCGGATTTGAGCGCGGCCGCATAGGCTGAGAAAGCGTCGGGTTTCGTGGCGAGATCGCGCGGTTCCATCTCGCGCATTGCGTGGGCGAAGGTAGGCCCGGCGGTGAGGCCCGGGGGCACGTGAAACCGCGCGTCGCGATAGGAGACCTTGAGCGGTTCGCGGAACGTGGCGCGGTAGGCGCGCAGATCGTCATGGCTCAGGGAGCCGCCCTTGGCCTGCATGTCGGCGGCCATCGCGGCCCCGACATCGCCGTCGTAAAGCGCGCGCGCCCCAAAGCGGGCGATCTGGTCGAGGCTGTCGGCCATGCGGGTCTGATCGACGCGTTTCTCGGCGAGCGCCGTCCAGCCCGAGATCATCGGCCATTGCCCGTCCTCGAGGAAAAGTGCGGCCGCGTCCGGATCCTTGGCGAGTTCGCGGGTGGTCGAGGCGATGATCAGGGCGGCATACCAGTCGACCAGCAGCCCGGCGCGGGCATGCTCGATCGCCGGGGCCAGCAGATCGGCCCAGGGCATCGTGCCGTAGCGCGCGTGCAACTGGCCCATGCCATCGACCAGCCCCGGCACGGCGACGGCGGTGGCGCCCTGCACGTTGCGGTCACCCACCACCTTTTCCCAAGGAAACAGGTCTCCGGCCACGCCCTCGCCCGAGAGCGGGTACTCGGCGGGATCGAGCGCGCCGGGCGCGCGCATCCCGTAATCGAGCGCCTGCGCCGTGCCGTCCTCGGCGCGCCACAGCATCAGCGTGCCGCCGCCCGCCGGGCCGCTCATCCACGGCTCGAGCACGCCGAGGACGAAGGAGGTGGCGATCGCGGCATCCGCGGCGTCGCCGCCGGCGGCCAGAACCTCGGCGCCCGCAATGGCGGCCAGTCGGTGCTGGGCGGCGACCACGCCATGCGCGGTCTCGATCACGGTCTTGGTGGTGGTCGCGCTGCGCGACAGGTTCACCGACATGTCACGCCGCCCGCCTGTCATGCATCGGCCCGTCGGGGTCGTGCAGGTGGCATTCCACATGGCCCACGCTGGTGCCAACCGGGCGCGGCGGCGTGGTCTTGCACAGATCCGTGGCATGCGGGCAGCGCGGGTGGAAATGGCAGCCCGAGGGCGGGTCGATCGGGTTGGGATAGGCCATGCCGAGCTGCGTGTCGGGCACGCCGAGGCCGGGCTCGGGCGTCAGCACGGATTTCAAGAGCGCCTGCGTGTAAGGATGTGCGGCCTCGTCGAAAAGCCCGGCCACGTCGGCCTCTTCGACGATCCGGCCGAGATACATTACCGCCACCCGGGTCGCCAGATGCTCGACCACGGCGAGGTCGTGGCTGATGAAGAGGTAGGACAGGCCGAATTCGTGCCGCAGATCGCCCAGCAGGTTGAGGATCTGGCTTTGCACCGAGACGTCCAGCGCCGAGGTCGGCTCATCGCAGATCACGATTTCCGGCTTCATGATGAGCGCACGGGCGATCGCCACGCGCTGCCGCTGGCCGCCCGACATCTGGCTGGGAAAGGTGTTCATCACCCGTGCCGGCAGGCCGACGATGTCGAGGATCTTGCGCACCTCGGCCTCCCAATGGCTGCGGTCACCGATGCCGTGCACGCGAAGCGGCAGCGAGACGATGTCGAAGATGCTCTTGCGGGGATTGAGCGACGAATAGGGATCCTGGAAGATCGGCTGGATGCGCCGCGCCAGCGTCAGGCGGTCCTGGGCGCGGATCTCTTCGCCGTCGACCAGCACCTGGCCCGCGGTCGGGGCCTCGAGCCCCAGCAGGATCTTGGCCAGCGTGGACTTGCCGCAACCCGACTCGCCCACCAGCCCCAACACCTCGCCGCGCGGCAATGCCAGTGACACGTCATTGACCGCCGTCAGCGGACGGGCGGCACCAAAGAGGCCCTGCTTGACGCGGTAGGTCTTGGTGACGCCGCGCAATTCGAGGATGGCGGGGGGGTGCGTGCTCATGCGAGGGCCTCCTCTTCGGCGTGGCGCTTGCCGTCGGGATGGATGCAGCGGAAGGCGTGGGCGCCCTCCTCGCGACGGGGGATGGTGCCGCGGCAGGCGGGTTCGGCATGCGGGCAGCGGGTGCGGAACGCGCAGCCCTCGACCTCGCCGATGAGCGAGGGCACCATGCCGGGAATGGTGCCGAGGGTACTGCCGCGTTCGGTCTTGCCGGGTTGCGGAATGCAGCGCAGCAGGCCGCGCGTGTAGGGGTGCGAGGGGGTGTTGAAGACATCCCCAGCCGGCCCGGTTTCCACCAGTTCGCCCGCATACATCACCGCGACCTTGTCGGCGACGCGCGCCACGACGCCGAGATCATGGGTGATCAGGATCATCGCCATGTTCATCTCGCGCCCGAGATCGTGGAGCAGCCGCAGGATCTGCGCCTGGATCGTGACGTCGAGCGCCGTGGTCGGCTCGTCCGCGATGATCAGTTCGGGGTCGCACATCAGGGCCATGGCGATCATCACCCGCTGCCGCAGCCCGCCCGACAACTGGTGCGGGTACTGGCCCAGGCGGTTGGCCGCCCCGGTGATGCCGACCTTTTCCAGAAGCTCGACCGCGCGGGCGCGCGCCGCGCCGCGCCCGACGGATTTGTGCAAGAGCAGCGCCTCGGTCAACTGGTCGCCGATCGTGTAGGCGGGGTTGAGCGAGGTCATCGGCTCCTGGAAGATCATCGACATGCGCGCGCCGCGCAAACTGCGCAGCGTGCCGGCATCGGCGCGCAACAGGTCCGTGCCGTCGAACTCCATCCGGTCGGCGCTGCGCCGGATGGTCTTGCCCAGCAGGCCCATCAGCGCCAGCGAGGTCAGCGACTTGCCCGAGCCCGACTCGCCCACGATGCACAGGGTCTCGCCACGGTCTAGGTCGAAATCGATGCCCCGCACGGCGCGCAGGGTGCCGCCGCCGACGGGGATGTCCAGCACCAGGTTGCGGACGCTCAGCAAGGGGGTGTCGGTCATGTCAGCTCCGGTTTTCGGGGGCGGTGACGTCGCGCAGCCCGTCGCCCATCAGGTTGATCGCCAGCACCAGCACGAACAGCACCACGCCGGGAATGACCACCATCCACGGCTCGAACAGCATCATGTTCTTGCCTTCCGACACCATCAGGCCCCAGCTGGGGGTGGGCGGCTGCACGCCGAGGCCGAGAAACGACAAAGCGGCCTCGAGCAGGATGGCATGCGCCATTTCCAGCGTGACCACCACGATCAGGTTGTTGGCGATGTTGGGCATGATTTCCGACAGGATCACGCGCGGGGTCGAGGCGCCGATGGCGCGCGCCGCCGAGACGTATTCGCGGTTGCGCACCTGCAGGGTCGAGGCACGCATCACCACCGCGAACCGGTCCCACAACAAAAGGCCCAGCACCACGATCACCACCTGCAGCGAGCCCCCCAGGATGGCCACCACCGCCAGCGCCACCAACACCACCGGCATCGCCAGCCGCACGTTGATCAGGAACGTCACGACCATGTCCACGCGGCCGCCGAAATAGCCGGCGGCGACGCCCATGGCGGTGCCGATCACGCCAGAGATCAGCGCGGCGATCACCCCGATCATCAGCGACACGCGCGCGCCGTAGATCAGCCGCGACAGGTAATCGCGCCCCAGGTGGTCGGTGCCGAGTGGGTGTTCCCACGAGCCCCCCAGAAACACCGGCGGCTCCATCCGGGTCATCAGGCTTTGGGCGTAGGGGTCGTGCGGGGCCAGCACCGGCGCGAAGATCGCCACCAGCGTCAGCACCGCGATCACCACCGCGCCGATCATCAGGCCCTGATGGCCGAAGACGCGGCGGCGCAGCATCATGCCCGGTGTCGGGCCGGTGATCTCTTGCAGGATCGGGTCGGGCGTGTCGGTGACGGTCATCTCAAGCGCTCCGCATCCGGGGATCGAGCCAGGCGTTCAGCACGTCGGCGAGGAAGGTGAAGATGATGTAGAACATCGAGAAGACGAGGATCAGCGCCTGCACCGTCGGCAGGTCGTTGCGCGCGATGCTTTCCCAGGCGAGATAGCCCGCGCCGTGCAGCGCGAAGATCGACTCGACCACGATCGAGCCACCCAGCATGAAGCCCATCTGCACCGCCGCCAGCGACACCACCGGGATGATCGCGTTGCGCAGCGCGTGGCGAAAGAGCACCCGCCCCTCGGGCGCGCCCTTGGCGCGGGCGGTGCGGATATAGTCCGAGTTCAGCACGTCCAGCATGCCCGCTCGGGTCAGGCGCATGATCGCGGGCATCGCGTAATAGCCCAGCACGATGGTCGGCATCACGAAATGCGCGGGCGAGGACGCCCCCGAGGGCGGCAACCAGCCCAGTTGGATGGCGAAGATCACGATCAGGATCAGCCCGAACCAGAAGCTGGGCATCGCCTGCCCGGCCACCGACAGGAACAGCGCCACCCGGTCGATCAGCGAATTGGGGCGGATCGCCGCGGCCACGCCGAGCGGCACGGCGGTGAGGATCGCGAAGGTGATGCCGCAGACGCCGAGCGTCATGGTCACGCTCAGCCGGTCGAGGATCAGCGTGGAGACGGGCAGGCGGAAATAATAGCTTTCCCCGAAATCGAATTGCAGCGCCGAGATCAGCCAGTCGCCGTATTGCACCAGCATCGGGCGGTCAAAGCCGTAGAGATCGCGGATCGCCTCGATATCCTCGCCGCTGGCGGTCTCGCCGGCCAGCGCCACCGCGGGATCGCCCGCGAGAAACAGCAGGCTGAAGCTGATGAAGGACACGGTGACGGCCACCAGAAGGGCAAGCCCCAGGCGCTTGAGGATGAATGTCAGCACGGGTTTTGCCCCTCGGTTTCTGGCGGGTCGCTGATGCGCGGGCGACGGGCGCCGGAGGGCCGCGCACGGCCCTCCAGACAGGTCAAGTCAGGTCCGGATCGGCCGGATCACTTCCATTCCATCGTGGTGAAGCGCAGCACCTCGTCGGGTGTCGGCGTGTAGGCGACCTCGTTCGTGAACACGTAGTTGGTGTTGTACGAGAACATCGGCGCCCAGTAGGCCTGATCGGTGATCCGTTCGATCGCCTTGGCGTAATGTTCGATCCGCGTGTCGGGATCGGTCGAGCTGTCGGCGACCTCAAGATCGGCCAGCACCTGATCGTCGCGCGCATCGTCGAGTGACCCGTGCTTGAAGAACTGGCTGACCATCGCCGAGGCGTCGTTGATCGAGTAGCTGCCCCATGTGAGGAAGGCCAGCGGCACGTCGCCCGTCATGTTCAACTCGCGCAGCGCGGAATATTGCAGGAACTTGAAGTCGCTCTCGATGCCGACGGCATTGAGGTAGCTCAGGATCGCCTCGGCATATTCGCGGTTGCGATAGGCGTAGAACTCGGTCGTGAAGCCGTCGGGATAGCCCGCCTCGGCCAGCAGCGCGCGCGCCTTTTCGGGGTCGTAGTCGTATTCCACGGCCGCCTCCTCGACACAGCCGAACTGGCTGGGAAAGCAGGGCGTGTAGATCGGCCGCGACTTGCCCTTGAGCAGCGCATCGACCATTTCCTGCCGGTTGATCGCATGATTGACCGCGCGGCGCACGCGAATGTCGGTGAACGGCGTCTCGCCGGAACGGCCGGCGGCATCCATCGACAAATACCCCACCCGCATGGTGGATTCGTTGGCGACGGTGAACTGCTCCATCTCGGCGAGCTTGCCGGCCTGGTCGGCGGGCACCTGCCAGATCAGGTCCAGGGTGCCACTGAACAGCCCCGCCATCTGCGTGTTGACGTCCGGGATGGTGCGGATATCGACATTGGTGATCTCGGGCTGGCCCTTGGGGCTGTCGTGATAGCCCTCGTATTTCTCCAGCACGAAATGCTGCCCCGACTCGACCGAGGTCACCTTGTAGGGGCCGGTGCCGACGGGTTCCAGGCCCATGCCCGACGGGCCCACCTCGGCGTAATAGTCGGCGGGGTACATCGAGACCGGACCGGACAGGAACTCGATCGCCGCCGGGAACTTGTCCTTGAGATGGATGCGCACGGTGTAGTCGTCGACCTTCTCGGCCGAGTCCATCCAGTTGACGTTGCGCTGCGTCTTGACGCCGTTCTCTTTCTTCGAGACGAAATTGACAGTGTAGACAACGTCGTCGGCGTTGAACGCCTCGCCGTTGTGGAAGGTAACGCCCTCGCGCAGCTTGAACTCGATCGTGGTGTCGTCGATCCAGTCCCACGACGTGGCGAGGTTGCCCTCGTACTCGTTGGTGATCGGATCGCGGTAGATCAGGCCGTCCCAGACCGCGCGCTGCAACACGACGCCCTCGCGCGACGAGTTGAAATAGCTGTCGACGTTCTCGAGCTCCTTGGTGAAGGCCACGCGCAGCGTGTCATTGGCCTTGTCCGCCCAGGCCGCGCCCGACGACGCGACGATGGCCAGACCGGCGACGGCATGTTTCAGTGAGGCTGGTGTCATGTCTTTTTTCCCTGTTCTGGATGTCGACCGCACGCCGTGGTGACGCGGGGCGGGATCCCGGCTTTTGCTTGACGTATCATATTGTAATTCCTACAATCGCCATGTGATCAATTAATGCGAAGATTCGTCGCAGCGTCAACCCTGTCGTTCGGGCGCGCTCGGAACTTTCGGGACAGGTGCATGAAATCAAAGCAGGATACGCTGTTCGTAAGCTCGCTGGCCAAGGGGTTGCGCCTGCTGCGGGCCTTCGACGAGGGCCACAGCGCGCTGTCGCTGGCCGAGCTTGCGCAACGCACCGGCCTCGACAAGAGCGGCACGCAGCGGCTGGCCAACACGCTGCACCTGGAAGGGATGCTCGACAAGGATCCGGTGACGCGCCGCTTCCGGCCCTCGCATGGCTGGCTGCAGATGGCCTATGCCTATTACTGGTCGGACCCGCTGATCGGGCAGGCGATGCCCAAGCTGATCGGTCTCAGCCAGGATCTGGGCGAGACCGTGAACCTTGCCGAGATCTCGGGCGAACACATCATCTATGTCAGCCGCCTGCCCTGCAAGCGCACCTATTTCGCGGCCACCATCATCGGGCGCCGGCTGCCGGCGCTGTCGACATCGGCCGGTCGGGCGATGCTGGCGACCTTTCCCGAGGACGAGCGGCACCGCGCGGCCGCGACCTGGCCGATCACCACCTTCACGCCCAGCACGACCCTCGACCGCGACGCGATCGCACGCAGCCTCGACGCGGCCGCGGCCGAGGGGTTCGCGATCTCGACCGGGCAGATGATCCTCAACGAGATCGGCGTCGCCTGCCCGATCATCGGCCATGACGGGCGCGGGCTTGCGGCCGTGCAATGCTCTGTCTCGGCGCATACCTGGACGCGCGACCGGATCGTCGCCGAGATCGTGCCGAAGCTTCAGGACACCGCGAACGCGATCTCGCCCAATTTCCGCGCGCCGGGCGCGGCCCCGCCAGCCCGGACCCCGGCCTGAGCGGCGGCGCGCCTCACTCGGGTCCGGGGCTGACCTGCCAGGTGCCGTTCTCGGTGCGGCAGCGCCAGGTGCGGTAGGTCACCGGCTGCGGCCGCCGCACGGTCGCCACGCGGTGCACGAGTTCCGCGCAATTCCCCTCGATCCGGCCAAGCGTGACGGCCCCCTTCGAGCGGCTTTCGGGGTTGCTCCAGCGGCGGGCGTCGCCGGTCCGGCCCAATGGCGCGACCAGATCCAGCGCGGCGGTTTCCATCACCGCGATGTCGCCGGGCGCCAGCCCCGACCGGTCGAGCATCTGGCCGAGGCTGCGCGCCTGCGCGTCTTGCGCCGCAAAGGGCCATGCCAGCATGGTGGCAAGCATCAGGTGTGAAGGTTTCATCGGATCCATCCCTTGTTGCTGTGATCTGTCCGACTACGCCATCTTGCGCGCCCCCTGTCCAGCCGCAATGCCGCTTCAGGGCGTGGCGCGGGCGTAAAGCCGCGCCAGCGTCAGCGGTGTCAGGTACATCGGGATCTGGAAACAGCCCACGAAGAGCAGCAGTTCCTCGGCCGTGCCGGGCGGCACCGCGGCGAGGAAAAGCGCAAGGTTGCGGTTGCCCGCGACGATCCCCATCGCCGGCGCCTGACGCGCGGCCCCTGCCCCGCGAAATGCGCCCCAGACGGCAAGCTGCGTGGAAAAGTTGAGCACCAGCACCAGCGCGAGGATCCACCACAGCGCCGGATCACCCGAGACCAGCGCCGGGCCGACCGCCGACATCAGCGCGATGACCACCAGACCCATGGCAAGCGCCATCAGACCGTCGAGCCGCGCCTGCGCGCGCGGGGTCCGCAGCCCCGGCCACACCCGGCGCACAAGAAGCGCGCCGCCCCCGGCCGCTGCGATGATCGCCAGAAGCCGGCCGGCGGCGATCAGCGTCGCGGCCGGGTCGGCAAAGACCGGCATCAGCCAGAACACCGGCAGCACCGTCAGCGGCAGCAATGCCGTGCCCACGACCAGCGCGCGCAGGGCCGGCATCGGGTCGGCCCCCGACAGGATCGCCAGCCCCGGGCTGCCGGTGATGGGGCTGGCCGCGAGCGCCAGCACCACCCCCAGCCCGACGATGCTGTCCTGCCAGCCGCAGAGCGTCAGCACCCCGAGCGCCGCCAGCGGCATCGCCATCTGCAGGATCACCGTCACCGCGAGATAGCCCGGCACGTCGCGCAGACGCGGGCGCGCGGCGTCGGGGCCGATGCGCAGGCTGGCGAGAAACAGCATCGCCACGATCAGCGGCACGATCAGTGGCTGCATCGCGCGCGCCAGCGGCGGCACCGCGATGCCCACGACCAGCCCGGCGATCAGCACCAGCCGCCCGTTTCGTGCCAGCCAGCCCAGCATCAGGCCGCCTTGCCGCTCACCGCACGATCATCGCGAAATCATCGTGCCTGGCAGCCACAGCGCGATCTCCGGAAAGACCGACAGGATGGCCGTGGCCAGCACGAGGATCAGGAAGAACGGCAGCGCCATGAGCGCGATCTCGAATATGCCGCGCCCGGTGATGGATTGCAGCACGAAGAGGTTGAACCCCACCGGCGGGGTGATCTGGCTCATCTCGACGACGAGTACCAGGAAGATGCCGAACCAGATCGGATCGATGCCCGCCGCGGTCACCATCGGCAGGATCACCGACGTGGTCAGCACCACGATCGAGATCCCGTCGAGGAAAAACCCCAGGACGATGAAGAACACCAGCAGCGCCGAGAGAAGTGCGAATTGCGAATAGCCCTGCTCGCCGATCCACGCGGCCAGCGTGCGCGGGATGCCGGTGAACCCCATGGCGACGGTCAGGAAGGACGCGCCCGCGAGGATGAAGGCGATCATGCAGGTGGTGATCGCGGCGCCGCGCAGTGCGCCGACCGCGCTGTCGCGATCGAGGCCCCCGCTCAGGCCGGAAATCGCCAGCGCGCCGGCGACGCCGACCACCGCCGCCTCTGTCGGCGAGGCGAGCCCGGCATAGATCGACCCGATCACCGCCACGATCAGCAGCACGGTGGGCAGAAGCAGCTTCAGCGCGCGCAGCCGCTGGCGCAGCGTCGGGCGGGGATCGGGCGCGGGCACGCGGTCACGGTGCAGCAGGGACCACAGCATCACGTAGCCCGCGAACATCACCGCCAGCATCAGCCCCGGCAGCAGCCCGGCGAGGAACAGCCGCGCGATCGACTGCTCGGTCGCCGCACCGTAGACGATCAGGATGATCGAGGGCGGGATGAGAAAGCCGAAGGTGCCCGACCCGGCCAGCGTGCCGATCGCCATGCGCATGTCGTAGCCGCGCGATTTCAGCTCGGGCAGCGACATCTTGCCCACGGTGGCGGTGGTCGCCGCCGACGAGCCCGAGACGGCCGCGAAGAGCGCACAGCCGAGGATGTTGACATGCAGCAGCCCGCCCGGCAGTCGCCGCGTGAAGGGCGACAGCCCGGTGAAGAGATCCGACGAGAGCCGCGATCGGAAGAGGATCTCGCCCATCCAGATGAACATCGGCAGCGCCGTCAGGTCCCAGACATTGAGGGCCCCCCATATCTTGGTCGCCATGATGGACCCCGTGGGCGCGCCGGTCGCAAGCTCCATCGCGACCATGCCCACGGCCAGAAGCGCGAAGCCGACCCAGAGCCCCAGCAGCAGCAGCCCGAAGAGCACCACCAGAAGGATGATCGACAGCGTGGCGATATCCATCAGTTCAGGCCCTGCTGGTCGTCGCGGGCGCGTTCGGCCGCGCGAAAGGCCGGGTCATCGCCGCCAAGGGTGGTGAGAAGCTCGTCGACCAGTGCCAGGGTGAAGATCGCCAGCCCCAGCGCCATGAAGCTTTTCGGGATCCAGAGCGGCACGACGACCTGCCCGTAGGAGACCGAACCGGCGCCGTAGGCGTCGATCACGTCAAGGATCACGAACCACGTCGCATAGCCGGCGAGCCCGACCGCGAGGATCAACACGAGCGCGGCCAGCATCCGGTTGCCGAAGGGGCCGAAGGCGCGCAGGATCAGCGTCACCCGGACGTGGCCGGCGGCGCGCAGCGTCGCGGGCAGCGCCAGAAAGGCCGCCGCGACGAACAGGAACCCGCCGAATTCGGCGACCGAGGGGATCGAGATGTTCAGCCGTGCCATCCCGAGGGCGTCGAGTCCCTGGTCGATGACCCGGCCCAGCACCTGGATCAGCACCAGTACCGCGATCGTCACCATGGCAAGGCACGCGCCCGCAAGGGCGGCACCGTAAACCGTGTCCAGCGCCTTGCGCATCGCGCCCTCCTGCCACTCGTTTCCGGGAATAAGGCGCGGGCGAGGCCGCTATCCGAACCGGCCTGCCCGCGCCTGTCGGTCAGTTGTCGAGGTTCTCGCGGTAGGCGTCGATGATCGCCTGCCCCTCGTCGCCGGCCTCTTCGAGCCACTCGTCGGTCATCGTCTCGCCGATCTCGGCCAGGCGTTCGCTCAGCGCGTTCGAGGGCTGCGAGATCTGCATGCCGCCCTCTTCGAGCGCGGCGATCTTTTCCTCGGTCTCGGCCTTCGACATCTCCCAGCCGCGCGCCTCGGCCTCGGCGGCCATGTCCATCACCGCGGCTTGCTTGTCGTCCGACAGGGCGTTGAAGGCGTCGGTGTTGACCAGCACGATGTTCTTGGGAAGCCAGGCCTGCGTGTCGATGTAATGCGACACGAAATCCCACGCCTTCGCGTTGGCCCCGGTCGAGGGCGAGGTGATCATCGCCTCGACGCGGCCCGTCGAGAAGGCCGTGGGGATGTCGCCCTCTTCGACCTGGGTGGGGTTGGCGCCCAGCAATTCTGCCAGCCGTTCGGTGGCGACGTTATAGGCGCGGAAGCTGAGACCTTCCATCTGGGCAGGGTCTGTCACCTCCTCGCGGAGGTAGAGGCTCTGGCCCGGCCACGGCACGGCGTAAAGCACGGTCAGGCCTTGCGCTGCGAGCTTTTCCTCGACGGCGGGGCGCGACGCCTCCCACAGCGCCTCGGCCTCGGCGTAGCTCGAGGCGAGGAAGGGGATGGAGTCGACGCCGAACACCGGATCCTCGTTGGCCATCCGCGACAGAAGGATCTCGCCGATGGGCACCAGTTGCTGGCGCACGGCATCCTTGATCTCGGCATGACCGAAGAGCGAGTTGGCGGAATGCACGGTGATGTCGAGCTCGCCATCCGTCGCGTCGCGCAGGTCGTCGGCGAATTGCATGATGTTCTGGGTGTGGAAGATCGCGTCGCCGTAAGGCGTCGGCATGTCCCAGTTCTGCGCGAGGCCCGGCCCCGCGCCCAGCGCCACTGCTGCGACACTGGCCGCGACCATCTGTCGGCTGATGATGCTCATCGATAGCTCCCCTCGTTTTTTCTGGTTGGTGTGGTGTCGATGCTGTGCGCAAACTCTCGGCTTGTCAACGAAGCGCATCCGTCTGAAACTGACCGCGGCGGACCGAAGTCAGGGGGTGGATCATGGGGTATGAAGACACGCGTTGGGATTTCTGGATCGACCGGGGCGGCACCTTCACCGACGTGATCGGCCGCGCCCCGGACGGCGCGCTGCACCCGCTGAAACTGCTGTCGGACAATGACGAGGCCTACGAGGACGCGGCGATCGAGGGCATACGGCAATTGCTGGAGGCCCCGGATGCCGCCAGCATCGACCCCGAGCGCATCGCCACCGTACGGATGGGCACCACCGTGGCCACCAACGGCCTGCTGGAGCGCAAGGGCGACCGCACGGCATTGCTGATCACGCGCGGCTTTCGTGACGCCCTGCGGCTGGGCTACCAGGCGCGGCCCGACATCTTCGCCAAGCAGATCGTCCTGCCCGAGATGCTGTATGACCGCGTGATCGAGGTCGCGGAACGCCTGCATGCCGACGGCACGGTGGAAACCTCGCTCGATCCGTCGTCGCTGGATTCGGAGCTCAACGCGCTGCGCACCGATGGCATCGACGCCGTCGCGATCGTGCTGATGCATGCCTGGCGCAATCCCGAGCACGAGGTGGCGCTGGCCCGGCATGTGCGCGAGATGGGCTTCGGCCAGGTCTCGGTCAGCCACGAGGTCTCGCCGCTGATAAAGCTGGTGGGGCGCGGCGACACCACGGTGGTCGATGCCTATCTTTCGCCCACCCTGGGCAGGTACGTGGCCCGGGTGAAGGACGCGCTTGGCGCGACGGCGGCGCAGGCGCCGGGGCCCACGCTGCAATTCATGATGTCCTCGGGCGGGCTGACGGCGGCCGAGCGGTTCCAGGGCAAGGACGCGATCCTGTCGGGCCCGGCGGGCGGCGTGGTCGGCATGGCGCGCACCGCCGAGATCGCCGGTTTCGGACGGGTCATCGGGTTCGACATGGGCGGTACCTCGACCGATGTCGCGCATTTCGCCGGCGACTACGAGCGCGCGCTCGAGACCGAGGTCGCCGGCGTGCGGATGCGCGCACCGATGATGCTCGTGCACACCGTCGCCGCCGGCGGCGGGTCGATCCTGCATGCCGAACCGGGGCGCTTTCGCGTCGGCCCTGATTCAGCTGGCGCCGATCCCGGCCCGGCCTGTTACCGGCGCGGCGGACCGCTGACCGTGACCGATGCCAACGTGATGCTGGGCAAGCTGAACCCTGAGCTTTTCCCCGCGATCTTCGGGCCCGGACAGGACCAGCCGCTTGACCGCGAGACGGTGGCCGAACATTTCAAGGCGATCGCCGCCGAGACCGGCGAGGGCCGCAGCCCCGAGGAGGTCGCCGAGGGGTTCATCCATATAGCCATCGAGAACATGGCCGGCGCGATCAAGAAGATCAGCGTGCAGCGCGGCTATGACGTGACGCGCTACCTGCTGAATTCCTTCGGCGGCGCCGGGGGGCAGCACGCCTGCTTCGTGGCCGATGCGCTTGGCATGCAATCGATCCTCATCCACCCGCTTTCGGGGCTGCTGTCGGCCTATGGCATCGGGTTGAGCCGGGTGTTCACCACCCGCCAGAAGGCGCTGGAGGCGCCGCTGGAAGAGGCCAGCCGCGCCGCGATAGACGACGCGATGACGACGCTGCGCACCGAGGTTCTGGAGGAGTTGCACAAGCAGGGCCTTGCACGCGACGCGGTCGAGACGCGCGCGAGGCTGCACCTGCGCTACGAGGGCACCGACACGCCGCTGCCCGTCGCCTTCGACGGCCGGGATCTAGCCGCGGCGCAGGCGGAATTCGAGACCGCGCACGAGGCGCAGTTCAGCTTCGTCAGCCCGGAGAAGCGGCTGATGATCGAGGCGGTCGAGCTCGAGGGCTTCGAGGCAGACCCCGCCGCCGCGCCGGAAGATCCGCAGCCCGAGACCGGCGGCGAGGCCGAAAGCGACCGTCACGCCCCGGTGTTTTCGGGCGGGTCGTGGCACGAGGCGGCGGTCTTTCACCGCGCGGGGCTGCGACCCGGCAACCACGTGCGCGGCCCCGCCCTGATCATCGAGCCCAACCAGACCATCGTGGTCGAGCCGGGCTGGCAGGCCGCGATCACCGCGCGCGATCACGTGCTGCTGACGCGGTTCGAGGCGTTGCGCCGCGACCAGGCGATCGGCACCGAGAAGGCCGATCCGGTGCTGCTGGAGGTGTTCAACAATCTCTACATGAACATCGCCGAGCAGATGGGCGTGGCGCTGCAGAACACCGCGCAATCGGTCAACATCAAGGAACGGCTGGATTTTTCCTGCGCGGTCTTCGACGCCTCGGGCGCGCTGGTGGCCAATGCGCCGCATATGCCGGTGCATCTTGGCTCGATGGACCGGTCGGTCGAGACGGTGATCCGCCTGAACGAGGGCGACGTGCATCCCGGCGATGTCTTCGCGTTGAATGCGCCTTACAATGGCGGCACGCATCTGCCCGACATCACCGTGGTCACGCCGGTCTTCGACGAGGCGGGCGACTCGATCCTCTTCTGGGTCGCCTCGCGCGGGCATCACGCCGATGTCGGCGGCACCGCGCCGGGGTCGATGACGCCGCTGGCCACCACCGTGGACGAGGAAGGCGTGCTGATCGACAATTTCCGCGTGGTCCATCGCGGCAGCTTCCGCGAGGACGCGCTGCGCGAGTTGCTGACCGATCACCCCTGGCCCTGCCGCAATCCCGACCAGAACGTCGCCGACCTCAAGGCGCAGATCGCCGCCAATGCGCGCGGCATCGCCGAGTTGCGGCGCATGGTCGACGAATTCGGCCTCGAGGTGGTGCAGGCCTATATGGGCCACGTACAGGACAACGCCGCCGAGGAGGTGCGCCGCCTGATCGGACGCCTCGAGGATTGCAAATACGAGTACCCCACCGATACCGGCCAGACGATAGCCGTGAAGATCACCGTCGATCACGACGCCCGCGAGGCGCTGATCGATTTCACCGGCACCAGCGACGCGGTCGAGAACAATTTCAACGCGCCCGAAGCGGTGACGCGGGCCGCGGTGCTGTACGTGTTCCGGGTGATGGTCGAGGCGCCGATCCCGATGAACGCGGGCTGCCTGCGGCCGCTGCGGATCCGCATCCCCGACGGCTGCATGCTGAAGCCCGAATACCCGCGCGCGGTGGTGGCCGGCAATGTCGAGACCTCGCAGCATGTCACCAACGCGCTGTTCGCGGCCCTCGGCGCGATCGCCAATTCGCAAGGCACGATGAACAACCTCACCTTCGGCAATGACACGTACCAGTATTACGAGACGATCTGCTCGGGTTCGCCCGCGGGGCGGATGAATTCAGGGACGGGGTTCAACGGCACCGACGGGGTGCATGTGCACATGACCAATTCGCGCCTGACCGATCCCGAGGTGCTGGAGCTGCGCTTTCCCGTGCTGCTCGAGGATTTCTCGCTGGTCCAGGGGTCGGGAGGCGGCGGCGCGTTCCATGCCGGCGACGGCACGCATCGGCGGCTGCGCTTCCTTCAGGACATGGATTGCGCGATCCTGTCATCGCACCGCACACGGCCGCCACAGGGCATCGAAGGCGGCGGCGCGGGGCGCGCGGGCCGCACCGTCGTGCACCGTCTCGATGGCCGCGAGGAAACACTCGACGCCTGCGCGCAGACCGGGCTTGCGGCGGGCGAGACGATCACCGTCATCCCGCCCACCGCCGGCGGCTACGGCAAAGCCGAGTGAGGGGCCGCGGGGGCCCTCAGCCGTCCGTCGGGAAGACGAAACAGCGGTCGCGCCGGATCGTCAGCCACAAGGGCTTGCCGGGCTTGGGCAGGAACACGTTCGGGACCGTCGCCTTCAGCAGCGATCCGTCGTGGTCCATCCGGAACTCCACCAGGCTTTCCGAGCCGATGAAGCGCGACCGCTCGACGATCCCGCGGGCGGGCGTGCCGTCTTGCGAGGTGGGGTTTGGGCCGCTGCCGTGGCGGTCGAAGTCGATCTTGATATGCTGCGGGCGGATCACGATCTCGACCTCGCCCTCGTCGGGCACGCCGGGGGCGAGGAACTGGCCGAACAGGGTTTCCGTCAGGGCGCCGCGCACGGTGCCCCGGATCACGTTGATCTCGGAAAAGAAGGCCATCGCGCTGCGATCCACGGGCGCGTTGTAGACGTTGTAGGGCGCGCCCTGCTGCACGATCCGCCCGTCGCGCATCAGCGCGATCTCGTCGGCCATGCGCATCGCCTCTTCCGGCTCGTGCGTGACGAGCAGAACGGCGGTGTCCTCTTCGCGCAGGATGTCGAGGGTGTCGTCGCGGATGCCGTCGCGCAGACGGTTGTCGAGGCCCGAAAACGGCTCGTCCATCAGCATGATGCGCGGGCGCGGCGCCAGCGCACGCGCCAGCGCCACGCGCTGTTGCTCGCCGCCCGAAAGCTCGTGCGGATAGGCGGTGTGGTATTGCGACAGCCCCACCCGGTCGAGCAGTTCCGACACCCGCGCCGCCTTGGCGGCCTTGTCGCCCGACAGGCCGAACGCCACGTTCTGCGCCACGCTGAGATGCGGGAAAAGCGCGAAATCCTGGAACATCAGGCCGATATGCCGGCGTTCGGGCGGGACGCGAAAGACCGTGTCGCAGACCAGGTCGCCATCGACATGGATCTCGCCCGAATCCTGCATCTCGACGCCCGCGATCATCCGCAGCGTCGTCGACTTGCCGCAGCCCGACGGGCCGAGCAGGCAGGTCACCTGCCCCGGCATGACGCGCAGCGACACGTTCTCGACGACCACGCGCCCGTCATAGCGACGCGTCAGGTCCCTGATTTCAAGCCGGGGAATGGCGGTTTGCACACAGGGCCTCTTGCTGACTTTCCGAGAGATTTGCTCGGGCTTGGACGCCCGCTGATAGCAACCCCACCGAGGGGGTTCAAGCGCGCTCAGCCCCCGGCGGGGCGCACCCACAGGAAAAGGCCGGCGGCGGTCAGAATGTCGCGCACGTCATCAGGGGCAAGCAGCATGGCGGCCCCCTCGCCGATGACGATACCGTCAAGCCGCGCATGGGTGGCGCACCGCGCGGTACTCGCGTCGATCACCGGCAGGTCGGTGCGAGGATCCTGTCCGCGGCGCGGCGCGATGTAGAAAATGCCGCCGGTCTCGTCGCCGGCACCGTCCTGCGCGCTCAGCCAGTCGGCCGCGCCGCCGATTAGCTGGTCGGCGACGTCGAACGGGTCGAGCGTCCAGCCCGCGCCCGTGTCCCCGGGGGTCGCGAGGTCGTGCAGCATCGCGTCGGTGCCGCGCGCCCCGGCGCTGGCCACGACATGCCCGCCGCGCACCACGACCGCTTGCCCTGTATCGGTGCGCGCCATTTCCGCCTGCGCGGTTGCGAGATCCGCGGCGACCCCGTCGGGCACCGCGCCGGTCAGCACGCCCGGCGCGGGCAGCAGGTCCGCGGCGATGTCGGGCGCGGCCACGACCTCGATCCCGGCCTCTTCGATGATCGTGACGATCTCGCGCCGAACCGCGTCATCGCCTTGGCCGAGAGCAGCCTGCAGGCGCGGCAGGAAACGCGCCGTCGCGGCATCGATCCGCGCCGGATCCACGCCGGGTCGCGCCATGTGCCCAGCGATGCAAAGCCGGGTGATCCCGCGCGCGGTCAGGTCGTGCAACAGGCTGCCGAAGGTCTCGAACCGGAAGCGCTGCCGTGGCAGGTCACCGAGGATGTCGGACGGGTCGCCGTCCAGTTCACAGATCAGCGGCACCTCGCCCCGCGCCAGACAGGTCCTGACAAGGTGCGGCGGCACCTCGCCCGGCCCGGCGACCAGCGCCAGCGTCATGGCCCGACATCCATCGGCACGGCGCTATCACCGGTGAGAAGCGGAGTTTCGGGCATGACGCTAGGCTTTCGGCAGATCCATCATCGCGGTGAACTCGGCCTCGGCGGCCATGTCGCCCGCAACCTCGGCCACGCCGGAGAATTTCCAGACCTTGCCGCCGGGCTTGCCGCGCAGCGTCTCGAGCCGCATTTCCAGCACGTCGCCGGGCTGCACCATGCGGCGGAACTTGGCGCGGTCGATGGCCATGAAATAGACCAGCATGTTGCGATCCTCCATCCCGAGGGCCGTGCCCACCATCACTGCCGCGGTCTGCGCCATCGCCTCGACGATGGTGACGCCGGGCATGATCGGACGCCCCGGAAAGTGGCCCTGGAAATGCGGCTCGTTGAAGGTCACGTTCTTGATGCCGCGCGCGCTTGCGTAGTCGTCGATATCGACGACCTTGTCCACCAGCAGGAACGGGTAGCGGTGCGGGATGAGCCGCTGGATCAGGTGGATATCCGCGGATCGGAGCGGCTCTGTCATGGCAGGTCCTTTGCAGTCGTGCGGGCGCTCTTAGCAAGTGCGCGGATGCAGGGCAAGTCGGCCGCCCCCCCGGGGGGTCGGGTCAGTCGTCGGCCGCCTGCGGATCCTGTGGCACCGGCATGTCGGGCAGTTCTGCGCCGTCGCGCGGGCCGCTTTCGGTCTCCGGCAGGGTGTCGGGCCCCGCGCCGACGCTTTCATTGATGCGCATGATCGCAAGATCGGTGACGTCCGCGACATTGTCATGCAGAAGCGTGCTGCGCAGGTCGAGCATGACCACGGCCTCGGCCTCGTCCAGCAGGCCGGACAGCACCGGCTGCACCACCCGCATGAATTGCAGCGGCGCCCTTTCGCGGCGGCGTTCGAGCTGTTGCGAGTTGCGCTCGGCCTCGTTGCGCAGGCGGGTGACCTTGGTATCGAAGGCGTCCGCCATTTCGCGAAACTCGTCCGGGGGCGTGTCGGCGCGGCGATCGGTCAGGGCCTGCTCCTCGGCCTCGAGTTCCGAGGCAATGCGGTCGTTCCGGGCGACGAGCCGGTCGCGGGCCGCCTGGATCTCCTGTTGCAGGCGCTTGCCGTACTCGGTTTCCGTCAGCAGCCGCTCGGTGTCGATCACGACGATGTCGCTGGTCACCACGCCAAGCTGTTGCGCGCGGGCGGTATCGGGGCCGCCAAGCGCGAGCGCCGCCAGCAGCCCGGTCAGAGCGAGGATCGCGCGCATGATCAGAAGTCCGTTCGGACCGTCAGGTTGAACTGTTGTTCCTCGTCACCCGGCTCTGACTGGAGGGCCTCGGAAAAGTTCATGCGGATCGGGCCGAAGGGCGAGCTCCAGAAGATCGACAGGCCGATCACGTGGCGCGGCTCGAAACCGGTCGAGTTGAGCGAGCCGGTCGCCGCATCCTTGTTGTCGATCCCCCAGATCGAGCCGATGTCGTAGAACGCCCCGCCGGTGATGCCGTATTCGTCGGGCAGGCCGAGGGGGAACTCGGCCTCCATCTTGAGGGCCGCGAAATAGTCGCCGCCCAGATGTTCATCCCCCTCGATGGGTCCCATGCCGTTGGGTTCGAACCCGCGGATCACCTGGTTGTTGAAGCGGTTGATGAAGCGGCTGTTCTGCCCGTCCGCGAACTGGATCGCGCCGCCTTCCAGAATGGCGCGCAAGGTGACCTCCTCGTTGAGGATCGTTCTCTGGCCGACGATGCGCGCCGTGGTCTTGATGAACTCGTTGTCACCGCCGAGGCCCGCGAACTCCTGCTGGAACGACAGCAGCACCCCGGCAGTGGGATCGAGGCCGGTGCGGCGCGTGTCATACGAGTACTCGTAGCCCACGCCGCTGCTCCAGAGATCGCCCTGATCCACCTCGCGCTGCAGGATCCCGGAATTGCCGCGATAGCTCGACATGTCCTCGTAGCGGGCATTGTAGAACACGCCGAGGCGGCTGTTCTCGCCGATCGGAAAGGTCAGGCTGGGCCGGAAGGTGCCGATCGCGGTGTCAAAAAGGCTGTTGTCGGTTTCGGTCTCGCGGAATGCGAAATCCAGACCGAGGGCCACGTCGCGGCCCAGGAACGCCGGCTCTACGAAGCCGAGGCTGTAATTGATCGTCTCGCTGGTGGCGAGAATGTTGGCAGAAAGCTGCTGCCCGCGACCGATGAAGTTGCGCTCGGAAAAGCCGAGCTGCACCCCGAGGCCGGTATTGGTCGAGAAGCTGGCACCGACCGAAACGCTGCCCGTGGTGGTTTCCTCGACATCGGTCTCGATCACCACCTGGTCGGGGCGCGAGCCTTCGCGGGCGTTCACGTCCACATTCTCGAAATAGCGCAGCGCGCGGATGCGTTCGGCGGCCTGGCGGATGGCGCGCGGGTTGAAGGGATCGCCCTCGACGATGTCGAACTGCCGCCGGATCACCCGGTCGAGCGTGGTGGTGTTGCCCTCGATGTCGATGCGTTCGACGAACACCCGCGGCCCGCGCTGCAGCACGAATTCGACATCCAGCGTCAGTTCGCGGTCGTTGCGGGTGACGCGCGGCTCGACCCGCAGGAAATCGACGCCGTTGCGGATCGCCAGCCGCTCCATCCGGGCGATGGAATTCTCGACCAGCGTCGGCGAATAGACCGTGCCGGGCGTGACCTTGAGCGCGTCCTGGTAGGGTTCCGCCTCGACACCCTGGTAATTGCTGACGGTGGTGATCTCGCCAAAGCGGAACTGCTGGCCTTCCTGCACCTGGAAGGTGACGAAATACGCGTCGCGTTCGCGCGCCAGTTCGGCGTTGAGGCCAGTCACGCGGAAATCCACGTAGCCCCGCGAATTGTAGAAATCGGTCAGCAACTGCCGGTCGAAATCGATGCGGTCCTCGACGAAGGTGTCCCGTTCGATCAGCGCGCGCAGCAGGCCGGCCTGCTTGCTTTCGATCACCCGGCGCAGGCGGCGGTCGGAATAGGCGCGGTTGCCCACGAAGCCGATGCGCTGGACCTCGATATTGTCGCCCTCGAAGATCTCGAACACCAGGTCGACGCGGTTGTCGCTGCGGCGGATCACCTTGGGATTGACGCGGGCCGCGATGCGGCCGTTCTGCGCGTAGGCCTCGGTGATCGTGGCCGCGTCGCGCTCGGCCTGCGTGGGGCTGAAGACCTGGCGCGGACTGCTCTGTATGAAGCCCTCCAGATCGTCATCGGCAAGCTTGCTGTTGCCCTCGAACGCGATGCGGTTGATCGTCGGAAATTCCGTCACACGGATCACGAGGCGATTGCCCTGCGGCTCGATCTCGACCTCCTCGAAGAGGCCCGAGTCGAGGATCGACTGGTAGGCGTCGTTGAGCTGCCCAGCGTTCACCGTCTCGCCGCGCGCGATCCCGGCATAGGACAGGATGGTGCCAGCCTCGATGCGCTGGTTGCCCTCGATCGTGACGGCGTCGAAGCGGTAGGTCTGGGCCACCGCCCTGTCGGGCAGCCCCAGCACCGCCACCGCCGTCAGCATCACCAGAAAGCTGCAAAGGGCCGTCGCGACGCGCTTTCGCATCACCCCGCCTGCGCGCCAGTCATCCATCTATCAAATCCAGTCCCAAACCCCGTTGCACAAGGTGACTATCCGCTCTGCCGGGGCTTGTCAAAACGCGAGTGGTGCAAAAAAATCCGACCGTGTCGTCGCGGTCGCGGCGGGTCAGCGCGCCGCCATGAACCGCGCGAGCCGGGCCAGCCCCTCTTCGATATCGGCGGTGGCGCGGGCATAGGAAAAGCGCAGCGTCCCGCCCCCGCGCGCCGGGTCGAAATCCAGACCCGGCGTCACCGCGACGCCGGCCGTCTCGAGGATCTCGGCGGCAAAGGCGCGGCTGTCCTCGGTCAGGTGGCTGACATCGGCATAGACGTAAAAGGCGCCGTCGGGCGGCGCGATGCGGTCGAAGCCCGCGCGCGGCAGCCCGTCGAGCATCAGCGCCCGGTTGCGGCGGTAGACCGCCATGTTCGCCTCGAGCTCCGCGCCGCAGTCCATCGCGGCAAGCGCCGCCACCTGGCTGGCATGGGGCGGGCAGATGAAGAGGTTCTGCGCCAGCCGCTCGACGATGCGCACGTGGTCCTCAGGCACCACCATCCAGCCGACGCGCCAGCCGGTCATCGAGAAATACTTGGAAAACGAATTGATGACGTAGCAGTCATCGGTGACCTCCAGCGCGCTGACCGCCTTCGCCTCGTATTCGATGCCGTGATAGATCTCGTCGCTGATGAACCGCGCGCCCGCGGCGCGGCTCGCGTCGACCAGCGCGGACAGGTCGTCGCGGCCCAGCATCGTGCCGGTGGGGTTCGCCGGGCTGGCCACCAGCAGCCCGCTCAAGGCGCGCCCGGCCAGATCGCCCGGCACGGGCTGCAGGCGGTTTTCCGCCGCCGTCTCGATATCCACCGGCACCAGATCGAGCGCGCGCAGGATCTGGCGATAGCTGGGATAGCCCGGCGCGCCGATCCCCACCCGGTCGCCGGCATCGAAAAGCGCGGTGAAGGCAAGGATGAACGCCCCCGACGAGCCCGGCGTGATCACCACGCGGTCTGGGTCGAGATCGAGCCCATACCAGTCGCGGTAAAGCCGCGCGATCCGCGCGCGAAGCTCGGGCAGGCCAAGCGCCACGGTGTAGCCCATCGACTGCCGCGCCATCGCGTCGGTCAGCGCGGCGCGCGCGCCTTCGGGGGCTGGCGTGCCGGGCTGGCCGACCTCCATGTGGACGATGTGGCGCCCCGCCGCCTCGGCGCGGCGCGCAGCCTCCATCACGTCCATCACGATGAACGGCGCGACCTTGGATCGGTTGGAGTTCCGCATTACACTTGTCCTTGTCGACAGACACGGTCTTCTTCTTCACGTCGAATGGCAGGACAGGTCAATGCAGCTTCTTCGATTTTTCGCGATCGCACTGGTCCTCGGCCTGACGCTGGCCGCCCCTGCAAGGGCGGTGACGCTGCTGCGCGACCCGGATATCGAGCATGCGCTGCGCCAGCTCGGGGCGCCGGTGCTGCGCGCGGCGGGGCTCAACCCCGACCGGGTGGATATCATGGTGATCGACGATGCCAGCATGAACGCCTTCGTCGTGGACGCGGGCAGCATCTTCATCCATTCCGGCCTGATCCTGCGCATGGACAACCCCGAGATGCTGCAATCGGTGATCGCGCACGAGGCCGCGCATATCGCCAACGGCCACCTGATGCGCCGCCCCATCAACGCGCGCAATGCGCGTAATGCCGCGGCCCTCGGCACCGCGCTGGCCGCTGCGGCCGGGATCGCCGCGGGCAGCGGCGAGTTCGCGGCCGGGGCCGCCGCCGGCATCCAGGGTGCTGCGATGCGCAGTTTCTTCGCCCATACCCGCGCCGAGGAAAACGCCGCCGACACCAGCGGCGCGCGGTTTCTCAACAGTGCCGGGATCGACCTCTCGGGCATGGTGCAGGTGATGGACCTCTTTCGCGGGCAGGAATCGCTATCGCTGTCGCGCCAGGACGCCTATGCGCGCACCCATCCGCTGTCGCGCGACCGATTTCGCCGGGTCCGGGCGCTGGCGCAGTCGCAATCGCGGTCAGTCGCGCCCGACCCCGATGCGCGGTACTGGTTCGCCCGCGCCAAGGGCAAGCTTTCGGCCTTTCAACGCTCGCCCAGCTGGACGCTGACGCGCGCCGGCGAGCACGGCTACGACGATGTCCGGCTGATGCGCCAGGCCATCGCCCATCACCGCCGCGCCGATCTTTCGAGGGCGCTGTCGGACATCGACGGGGCGATCGCGCGGCGCCCCGACGATCCCTACCTGCACGAGCTGCGCGGCCAGATCCTGATGGAAGGCCGGCAGATCAAGGCGGCGGTCAACGCCTACGCGCGCGCCGTCAACCGATCCTCGAACAATGCCCTGATCCTCGGATCCTACGGGCGGGCGCTGCTGGCCGACGGGCAGGTTCAAAAAGCCGCGCAATTCCTTGAATCCGCGCGCAGCCGGGACGGGCGCGATGCGCGCGTCCTGCGCGACCTGGCGCAGGCGCAGGCCCGGCTGGGCAATAACGGGCAGGCATCTGTGCTGACGGCAGAGCGTTACGCGATGCAGGGCCGCCTGAAGGATGCGAAAATCCATGCCGAGCGGGCCTCGGATCTGCTGCCGCGCGGATCGGCGGCATGGCAACGCGCGCAGGATGTGCTAAACGCAGCGAAACTTGCCGAAAAACGGGAGAACTAGAAAGTGATTCGACCCCTTGTGACCGCCGCCGCGCTGGCCGTTGGGCTGGCCCTACCCGCCCATGCGCTCGATCTCGACAATCTCAGCGAGGCAGAGCGCGCCACGCTGCACGACGAGATCCGCGCCTATCTTCTGGAAAATCCGGAGGTGATCATGGAAGCCGTCGCGGTGCTGGAAGAACGCCAGAGCCAGGGGCAGGCACAGGCCGACGTGGCGCTGGTACGCGACAACGCCGAGGCGATCTTCGATGACGGGCATTCCTGGGTCGGCGGCAACCCCGAGGGCGACGTGACGCTGGTCGAGTTCATGGATTACCGCTGCGGCTATTGCCGTCGCGCCGCGGCTGAGGTGAAAGGCCTGCTGGAGGAGGACGGCGATATCCGCTTTGTCGTCAAGGAATTCCCGATCCTCGGCGAGGACTCGCTGCGTGCCTCGCGCTTTGCCATCGCCACGCTTCAGGTCGCGGGCGACGACGCCTACAAGGCGGTGCACGACGCGCTGATGAACTATAGCGGCAGCATGAACGAGGCCGGGTTCACGCGGCTCGCCGACTCGCTCGGGCTCGATGCCAACGCGATCCTCGCGGAAATGGACAGCGACAGCGTGTCAGACGTGATCGCCGCCAATCATGCGCTGGCACGGCGGCTCGAGATCAGCGGCACGCCGTCCTTCGTGATCGGCGACCAGATGGTGCGCGGCTTCGTCCCGCAGAACGCGATGGCGCAGGTCGTCGCCGAGATCCGCGCGACCGAGTGAGACCGCACGCGTGGCTTGGCGCGGGCTGTCTTCTGGCGTTGTCGCTTGACGCGGCGGCCCAAGACGCCGGCCCGCAATCCCGGACGCCCTTGGGCGAGGCGATCCGCGAGACGCTGATCGCGACGCCGGAGGTGCTGACGGGACTAACCGGCGCGGCGTCCGCGCCCATCGACCTTTATGCCGAGGATACCGCGCGCGACCTCGATCTGCTGGACCGCACGGCCCCGCGTCTGTTCGATCCGAAACATCCCGGCATCGGCCCCGAGGGCGCGCCGATCCGGATCGCGATCTTCACCCGCGACGGCTGTCCCGACTGCGCGGATGCCATCGCGGATCTGCGCGGTCTCGCCGACAGGCTGGGCTTTCGCGCAACTGTCCTCGATATCGCGGAGCACGCCGATCTCGCCCGTGACCTCGGGCTGGACATGGCGCCAAGTTACGTGATGCGCGACCGGATGCTGCGCGGGGCGATGCCGAAGGTCGTGCTGAAGCGCTACCTGAGCGAGTGACCGCGCCGCCGCCTCAGCCCTCGGCCTGGAACACCGCGCCGACCTCGGATCGGATGATCCGCGCGATCTGCGCGCAATCCGCCAAGCTGAAGGTCAGCGGCAGACGCATGTCAAGGGTGCCGCGCAGGATCCGATCGGTAGCCGGCATCGGGTCGCTCGGGGCGTAGTGCCAACTGTCGTAACGGCTGGTGAAGCCCACCGGCTCGGCCCCTCCGAACCATTTCAACTCGACCCCGCGGGCGCGGCAGCGCGTCAGCACCTCGGCGATCTGCGACGCCGGCCAGTCCAGCAGCAGGAACTGGATGGACGAGCCGACGAAGGTTTCCTCGGCGGCGCGCTCGACCACGGTCAGGCCTGGCGTGCCGCGCAGGCCGTCCTCGACCACGCGGTAGCGGTCGTTCCAGCGCGCACGTTGCGCGTCGAGATTGCGCAGTTGCGGGCGCAGGATGGCCGCGCGCAGATGATCCATGCGGCCCGAGACATTGGGCGTGTCGTATTTCACCGCGTCGAACGTCGTCTCCGGCGGCACCGTGCCGTGCCGCGCATACAACATGTAGGACCCCGACAGCAGCGTGGCCCGCGCCATCACCGCGTCGTCGTCGGTGACCAGCAACCCGCCCTCGCCCGAGTTCATGTGCTTGTAGGTCTGGGTCGAATAGCACCCCACCCTGCCCCACCGGCCCGATGGGATTCCGCGCCACGCCGCGCCCATCGTATGCGCGCAATCCTCGATGACGGTGATGCCATTTGCCTCGCAGATCGCCATCAGCCGGTCCATGTCCGCGAGGTGTCCGCGCATGTGGCTGAGCATCAGGATGCCGGCCTCATCGGCCTTCTCGGCCAGATCGTCGAGGTCGATGGTCAATCCTTGAGTCACGCCGACGAAGACCGGCACGGCGCCGACACTGGCGATCGCGCCGGGCACGGGCGCGAGGGTGAAGGCATTGGTCAGAACGCGGTCGCCCGGCCCCACGCCGAGCGCGCGCAGGGCGCATCCCATGGCGTACCCGCCCGAGGTCACCGCAAGCGCGTAGCGCGCGCCGGTATACGTGGCGAATTCGCGCTCCAGCAGCGCCACCTCGCCGGTCTCGTCGCCGGCAAGATTGTAGCGGTGCAGCCGACCCGAGCGCAGCACGTCCATCGCCGCCGCGATGCCGTCGTCGGGGATCGGTTCCTGCTGGGTGAAACTGCCGGTAAAGACCTCTGTCATGGCCTGTGTTCTGATGGGCCGTGCGGCGCGCGTCAATGTTTTCCTGCGCGGCGCGGGGGGGCCTTCAGCCGATCAACCGCGTGACCACGTCGCGCAATTCGTCATAATGCCCGATCACCGCCTCGGGGGCGAGATCGGCGACAGACCCGCCATTCGGGCCGAACCCGACAAGCACCGACGGCACGCCCGCGGCGCGCGCCGTGTCGCGATCCGTCGCGGTATCGCCGACCAGCAGCGACCGGACCGGATCGCCGCCCGCACGACGCACGGTCTCGCGCAGATGTTCGGGATCAGGCTTGCGCACCGCCAGCGTGTCGGCCCCGGTGAGCGCCGCGAAGGCATCGAGCACGCCGAGGCGCTGCATCAGCAGGCGCGCCAGCCGCTCGGGCTTGTTGGTGCAGATCGCGACGCTGTAGCCATCCGCGCTGAGGCGTTCCACCGCGGCCATCGCGCCGGGATAAAGCGTGGTGTGCACGGCGATCGCGTCGGCATAGGCCTCGAGCAGGAGGGGATAGTGACGGTCGATCTCGGCACTGTCCTCGGCACGCCCCAGCCGCCCCAGGCCGAGGGTCAGCATCGCACGCCCGCCGCGCAGGGCCACCCCCGCATCCGCCACCGGATCGAGCAGATCGGGCGCACCCATCTCCGCGAAACACACGTTCGCGGCGGCGATCAGATCGCCGCTGGTATCGGCCAGCGTGCCGTCGAGATCGAAAACCACCGTGCGCATCGTGCTGTCCTTCATCCGCCGTCGTCGTCGCAGGGCTTTACGCGACCCGGCGGCGAATGACACGTGGAAATCGACGGATCACGCCCCGAGCCCGATGACGCGAAGCTGTGGCAAGGCGGTAGGCGAGAGGCCGAGCGCCTGGTAGCCTTGCAGCGACAACCGGCTGCCCGCGCCGGGCGCGGCGTCGAGGGGCATCAGCTCCACCTCGACGGAGCGCCCGGAGCCGGGATCGGTCAGGCGCCCCCGCCCCGGCGCGGCGACAAGCGGGGTTTTCAGCCAAAGACCCGGTTCCCTGGCCGAGCCGAGCGAGGCGACGGTCAGCCCGAGATCGCCGGTCGCGGGGGACGCGTCGGCGCGTGCCGGTGCGGCCTCGGCGGGCTCTGGCGTGGTGGCTGGCGCGCCGGAGGGTCGGGCGTCGGGTGCGGGGGTCTGTTGCGGTTGCGCGCAGCCAGCCAGCAGCGCGCAGAGGGCGAGAAGTCTGATTTGGTTCAACATGTCGAGACCTTAACGCGAACCCCGCGCAAAGGACAATCTGTCGAGAAGGCCCTTGCCCGAGGCGAAAGCCAGACGTAGGTTGTCAATATGAATGCACCATTGATCGATCCGTTCCAGCGCGCGATCTCGTATCTGCGCGTCTCCGTCACCGATCGCTGCGATTTTCGCTGCGTCTACTGCATGTCCGAAAACATGACCTTCCTGCCGAAGAAGGAGCTTCTGACGCTGGAAGAACTTGACCGCATGTGCACCACCTTCGTGCAGATGGGTGTCGAAAAGCTGCGCATCACCGGCGGCGAGCCACTGGTGCGCAAGGGAATCATGACGTTCTTCGACGCCATGGGCCGGCATCTGGACTCGGGCGATCTGAAGGAGTTGACGCTGACCACCAATGGCAGCCAGCTTGAGCGGTTCTCGGAGGCGCTTTACGCCGCCGGCGTGCGCCGGGTGAACGTCTCGCTCGACACGCTCGACGAGCAGAAATTCGCCGACATCACCCGATGGGGGCGCCTGCCGCAGGTCCTGCGCGGTATCGACGCCGCCCAGGCTGCGGGTCTGCGGATCAAGATCAACACCGTGGCCCTGAAAGGGTTCAACGAGGATGAGCTTTTCACGCTCGTGGAATGGTGCCGCAGCCGCGACATGGATCTCACCTTCATCGAGGTGATGCCGATGGGCGATATCGGCAACGAGGACCGGCTTGACCAGTACTGGAAACTGTCGGACCTGCGCGCGCGGTTAGCTGAAGAGTACACGCTGACCGAACTGGCCGAGAGCAGCGGCGGCCCGGCGCGCTATGCGAGGCTGGAGGAAACCGGCCAGAAGATCGGCTTCATCACGCCGCTGACGCATAATTTCTGCGAAAGCTGCAACCGCGTGCGCCTGACCTGCACGGGCGAGTTGTATATGTGCCTCGGTCAAGAGGACATGGCCGACTTGCGCGCGCCGCTGCGCAACAATCCGGGCAATGACGCGCCGCTTCAGGAGGCGATCCGCGAGGCGATCGGGCGCAAGCCCAAGGGTCACGATTTCGACTATTCACGCCAGTCAGTCGATGGCCGCGTCACCCGCCACATGAGCCATACCGGCGGCTGAGGTCACGCGGCTTCGGCGGCGACCGACCGGATACGCTCGATCATGGCGCGCAGCCCGTTGGAGCGTTGCGCGGACAGGTGATCGTGCAGCCCAAGCCGTGCAAGCTCGGCCGGGGCGTCGACCCTCGGCACTTCCGACACGGGCAGGCCGTTGTAGAGATCGCGCAGCACCGAGATCAGCCCGCGCACGATGATCGCGTCGCTGTCGCCGTCGAAAGTGAAATAGCCATTCTCTATCCGCGGGTGCAGCCAGACTTGGCTGGCGCACCCGTCGACCTTGGTCGCGGGCACCTTGAGCGCGTCATCGAGAGGCTCCATCGCCTTGCCGTGATCAATCACGAAGCGGTACCGGTCTTCCCAGTCCTCGAGAAACTCGAAATCCTCGACGATCTCTTCGAACGCTGCGTTTGCCATGCGGTACTCCTTGATCCTTGCCTTTGAGGTAGGCAGCAGGGCGGCAAAGGTCCAGCCCCGGCTTGCACCTTTTCAAGCGGACCGCGATGCGCTACCGACGTGAGGGGCAGACAAGAGGGCAGACGGCATGCACAGGCGCGTATTCCTATCGATGGCCGGGGCGTTCGCCCTGTCTGGGTGCGGCGGTTTCCGCGACTCGCGGATCAATCCCCGCAACTGGTTCGGGCGCAGCACCGCGCGTCCCCGCACAGCGGCCGCCAGCACCGCAGAGGGCGGCAATCCGCTGATCCCCGAGCGTGAGGACAGCATTTTCCGGCGCGCCCCCCGCGCGGAGGTCTACGAGGGCACCCCCGTCGACCAGATCACCGAATTGTCGGTCGAGCGTACCAGCGAAGGCGCGATCATCCGTGTGACCGGGCAGACCCTGCAACAGGGTGCGTTCGACGTGCGCCTCGTCCCGGAACGCCCCGAGGACGCCCCCGGCGGCGTTCTGTCCTACGAGCTTCGGGCGCTTCAGCCTTCGGACACGCCGCAGGGACCGCCGCGCACCCGGCAGGTGCATGCGGCCGTCTTCGTGTCCAGAGAGGATATCGAACGCGCGACCCGTGTCCGCGTGCGCGGCCTGCGCAACGAGCGCGTCAGCAGCCGCTGACCGGCCAGACCGGTGAGGGATCGCCGGGGCGACCGCCTCAAATCTCCACCGGCTCGACCGCCGTGCCCCGCACGGCCAGACCGATCTCGCCTTCGCACAGCCGCTCCGCATCGGCGCCGAACACGTCGCGCCGCCAGCCGCGCAGGGCCTGCACATTGCGCGCACCGCCGGCGATCGCATCGAGATCGGCAGCACTCGCGATCAGCTTCGACGCGACATCGTAGGTCTCGCTTTTCGCCTTCAGAAGCACGCGCAACAGATCGGCCAGCGCCGGGTTCACCTGCTGACGGTCAAGCGTCCTGTCGGGCTGCGGCAAGCTCGCCTCGGGACAGTCGAGCCCGGCCTTGACCGCCGCCAGGATGCCGTCGGCGATCTCGCCCTTGCGCGCCTCGCGCATCAGCAGGCGGGCGCGGCCCAGGTCCTGCGCAGTCTGCGGCTTGGTCGCGGCGATCTCGACCAGCGCGTCATCCTTGTAGATCCGGCTGCGCGGGATGTCGCGGGCCTGCGCGTGTTGCTCGCGGAACCGCGCCAGTTCGCGCACGATACCGAGGAAACGCGGCGCGGTGTTGCGCGTCTTGACCCGGCGCCACGCCTCTTCGGGATCGGCGCGGTAGGTTTCGGGGTCGGTGAGGACGCTCAGTTCCTCCTCGACCCATTTCGCGCGCCCGGTGCTTTGCAGCTTGCGGGCAAGATGCTCGTAGATGTCGCGCAGATGCGTCACGTCGGCCAGCGCATAGCTTTTCTGCGCATCGCTGAGCGGTCGCCGCGACCAGTCGGTGAAACGCGAGCTTTTATCGACCGAACCCTTGGTGATCTTCTTGACCAGCGTCTCGTAGCCTGCCTGCTCGCCGAACCCGCAGACCATCGCCGCGACCTGCGTGTCGAAAAGCGGCGCGGGGATCACCCCGGCATCGACATGGAAGATCTCGAGGTCCTGGCGCGCCGCGTGGAACACCTTGACCACAGACGTGTCGCGGAAGAGCTCGTAAAGCGGCGACATCGACAGGCCCTCGCCGGCCAGCGGATCGACGAGGACGGCGCTGTCGTCACCCTCGTCAGGCACCGCAAGCTGCACCAGACACAGCTTGGAATAATAGGTCCGCTCGCGCAGGAATTCGGTGTCCACGGTCACGTACGGATAGGTTCGCGCCTTGGCGCAGAACGCGGCAAGCTCGTCTGTCGTCGTGAGTGTTTTCATGAGGATCGATTTCGTCTTTCTGTGAATTCCGGCGATCCCGGTATCCTGTCGCATAGCGCAGATCCCGGGCAATGCCAACGTGCGACGCCTGTCAAAGCGCAACCTTGCGGCGATCACCGGCCGCGAAGCGCCGCAGCACGGTGGGGTAAAGCACATGTTCCCGTGCCAGCACCCGCGCGGCGAGGGTTTCGGGCGTGTCGTCGGGGTGCACCGCGACCCGCGCCTGCCCCAGGATCGGCCCGCCGTCGAGTTCCGCCGTGACCTCGTGCACGGTGCAGCCCGCCTCGCGGTCCCCGGCGGCCAGCGCACGGGCATGGGTGTGCAGCCCGCGATATTTGGGCAAGAGCGACGGATGGATGTTGATCATCCGCCCATGCCAGTGCGTCACGAAGTCGTCCGGCAGAACGCGCATGAACCCGGCAAGGCAGATGATGTCGACCGCGTAAGGCGCCAGCCGTGCCGCGATCTCGGCATCGAACCCGGCCCGGTCGGCGCCATGCGCGCGATGATCCACGATCTCGGTGTGAAGCCCGCGCTGCCGCGCCCAGGAAATGCCGGCAGCCTCGGCATTGTTCGACAGGACCAGCGCGGGCCGCGCGGGATGGTCGCCGGTCATGTCCTCGACCAGCGCGCGCATGTTCGACCCAGCCCCGGAGATGAAGATCGCGACCCGTTTCGTCACAAGAGCTGCCCGGTATAGCGGACGGCGCCATCGCCGTGGGTGACCTCGCCGATCCGCTGCACGCGCTCGCCGGCTGCCTGCAGGGATCGCGTGATCTCCGCCGCCCGATCCGGGGCCACCGCCATCACCATGCCGATGCCCGCGTTGAAGGTCTTGAGAAGTTCGGCCTCGGCCATGCCGCCCGTCTCGGCCAGCCAGCGAAACACGCCCGGCAAGTCCCATGCGCCAAGGTCGATCTCGGCGCCGGGGCCGTCGGGCAGGATCCGCGGCACGTTCTCTGTCAGCCCACCGCCGGTGATATGCGCAAGCCCATGCACGCCCCCCGCCGCGATCGCCCCCAGCACGGGGCGCACGTAAAGCCGCGTCGGCGCAAGCAGCACCTCGCCCAACGTCCCCGCGCCCCACGGACACGCGGCATCCCAGTCGAGGCCCGATCGATCCACGATCCGCCGGACCAGCGAATAGCCGTTCGAATGCACCCCGTCCGAGGCGAGCCCGAGCAGCACATCGCCCGCCGCCACGTCCGCCGGCAGGGCCGCGCCCCGTTCCATCGCGCCGACGGCAAAGCCCGCGAGGTCGAAATCGCCGGCCGGATACATGCCCGGCATCTCGGCCGTCTCGCCGCCGATCAAGGCGCAGCCCGCCTCCTCGCAGCCCCGCGCGATACCCTCGATGATCCGCGTCGCCCGGTCGAGATCGAGCTTGCCGGTCGCGAAATAGTCGAGAAAGAACAGCGGCTCTGCGCCCTGGCAGACGAGGTCGTTGACGCACATCGCCACCAGATCGACGCCCACGCCCTCGACATGACCGGTATCGATGGCGATGCGCAGCTTGGTGCCGACGCCATCGGTCGCGGCGACCAGCACCGGGTCGTCGTAGCCGGCGGCCCTGAGATCGAAGAGCCCGCCAAACCCGCCGAGCCCCGCCATTACGCCCGCGCGCCGCGTGCGCTTGGCCGCCGGCTTGATCCGCTCGACGAGCGCGTTGCCCGCGTCGATATCGACCCCGGCCTCGGCATAGGTGATCCCGTCACGCGTTTCGGTCATGGCACCCCCGGTTTTCAGATACGCCCCGCGTTAGACCATCCCCCCAAGCCGCGCAATGTCAAAGCCTTGACCTGCCGCAAGGCGGCACGTACCAGTAATCTCGGTCGGGCCTGTAGCTCAATTGGTCAGAGCAGAGCGCTCATAACGCTTTGGTTGGGGGTTCGAGTCCCTCCGGGCCTACCAACGATTTAAAATACTTAACGGATTTCTACCAACTGGGCAAAAGGTTCGTTGAACCTCTTTTCCTCTGAACACCGGTTGTGAGTCTTCTCACGGAACCATCCAACATTTGGCTCTCAGCTCCAGGCAACGCGCCTGATCGGTGTTTCAGAGACCATTAGAGCGTCCGATCGTCTCTTCGGAAATCGGAACCTTGAACAAGTTATCGCGGCAGTGTCCCAACGATTGGTGTAGGAGGCCGCGCGCCGAGCCCCCGGCGTAGCGCAGCGCGCGGCCGGTGGTGACTTGGGCGGCGACCGTCGAT
>NZ_JBAPKY010000021.1:0-73117 GCF_037083785.1 Roseovarius sp. D22-M7 | reverse complement strand
GCTGCTTCCCGGCATATTTGGGGTGCCGGGAAGCAGCTCCCGTATCGCACGGGAACTGGGGTTCTCATTAAGACAAACCTTCAAACGGCCATACGGCCTCGTTCGCAAGGGAGATTTTTTGATTTCCGAGGGTTGGGATGGTGGGTGATGAAGGATTTGAACCTCCGACATCTTCGATGTGAACGAAGCGCTCTACCACTGAGCTAATCACCCATCGATCCCGCTTCTAGCGGCACGCCGAAGGGTCTGCAACCGCTTCTTTCACCGTGATATCAGATCGCTGCGCATCAGGCCTCGGCATCGGCGAACTGCGTGCCGGCATTGGCGTCCGGCTTCGACCAGTCGCGTTTCACACCCAGCCACATCAGCATGGTCGTAGCCACGAAGATCGAGGAATAGGTGCCGATCACCACGCCCCAGATCATCGCGAAGACGAAGCCGCGGATCACGTCGCCGCCAAGGAAATAGAGCGCCAGAAGCGCGAGCAGCGTCGTCACCGAGGTCATCAATGTGCGGCTCAGGGTTTCGTTGATCGAGACGTTCAACACCTCGCGCAGCGGTTTCTTCTTGTACTTGCGCAGGTTCTCGCGAACCCGGTCGAACACCACCACCGTGTCATTTAGCGAATAGCCCACGATGGTCAGAAGCGCCGCGATGATCGCGAGGTCGAACTGGATCTGGAACTCCGAAAAGATGCCGATGGTCAGCGCAACGTCATGCACCAGCGCGATGACTGCGCCCACGGCGAACTGCCACTCGAAGCGCAGCCAGATATAGATCAGCACAGCCGCAATGGCGAGCACGATGGCAATCACCGCCGCCTGGATAAGCTCGCCCGACACCTTGGGGCCGACGCTTTCGACCGAGGTGAACTCGATATCCGCTACGACCTGTTGCAACGCGTTTCTGACCTCTTCGATGACTTCGGGCGAGACGCTTTCGCTGCCTTCCTGAGCCTGGATGCGGATCATCGCGACGTTCTCGTCCGGGCCGAAGGTGGGATCGAACACCTCGGTGATGGTGACATCACCCAGGCCCAAATCGCCGATCGCCTCGCGGTAGTCGGCGACATCGACAGGTTCGGTGCTTTGGGTCCGGATGGTGGTGCCGCCCTTGAAATCAATACCGAAATTCAGCCCCTGCACCCCGAAGGATCCAAGCGCCACGAGGATCAGCACGCCGGAAATCCCCAGCCACAGTTTCCAGCGACTGAAGAAATCGATGGTCGTGCCTTGGGGGACGAGACGCAGCGCCCGGCCCTGGAACAGCGTTTTCGGGCGCTTGCGCTCGAACCACATGACCGCGATGAGGCGGGTGACGAAAAGCGCCGTGAAGACCGAGGTGATGATCCCGAGGCCGAGCGTGATGGCGAAGCCGCGCACCGGCCCAGACCCCATCGTGTAGAGGATCAGTGCGGTGATGAAGGTCGTGATGTTGGCATCGACGATGGCGCTCATGGCCTTCTCGTAGCCCAGTTCGATGGCGCGCGCGGGACCCTTTGCGGTGCGCATCTCCTCGCGGATACGCTCGAAGACCAGCACGTTGGCGTCCACCGCCATGCCGATGGTCAGCACGATGCCGGCGATGCCGGGCAGCGTCAGGGTGGCGCCGATCAGGCTGAGCAGGCCGAAGATCAGCCCCACATTGACGATCAGCGCGATGTTGGCGAACAGCCCGAATGCGCGGTACGAGGCGGCCATGTAGGCCAGCACGAGGATGAAGGCGACGATGCAGGCGGTCTTGCCCGCCTCGATGCTGTCGGCACCCAGTTCCGGCCCGATGGTGCGTTCTTCGAGGAACTCGAGCCCCGCGGGCAGCGCCCCCGCGCGCAGCAGCACCGCCAGTTGGGTGCTTTCCTCAACGGTGAAACCGCCGGTGATGATCCCCGAGCCGCCGGGGATATGGCTCTGGATCACGGGCGCGCTGATCACCTCGTCGTCGAGAACGATTGCAAAAGGATTACCAATGTTTTCAGCGGTATAGTCGCCGAACTTGCGCGCGCCGGTTGGGTTGAACCTGAACGACACGGCCGGCCGGCCATTCTGGTCGAAATCGGGTTGCGCGTCGACCAGAGCGTCACCGGTCACCACCGGGGCGCGTTCGAGGTTATAGAACACGCCCTCGTCATCCATCGCCGGCAGGATCTCGTTGCCGGGGCCGGGATTTGCGTTGCCGTCGGAGGTGCGGCTGACCACGGGCTGGAAGGTCAGTTGCGCGGTGGTGCCGATCAGGTCCTTGAGCTCGGCGGCCGACCCGATGCCGGGCACCTGGATGAGCACCCGGTCCGAGCCCTGGCGCTGGATCGTCGGTTCGCGGGTGCCGACCTCGTCGATGCGTCGGCGGATGATCTCGAGCGCCTGCTGCATCGTGCGCTCGTCGGTGGCGCGCTGTTCGGCCTCGCTGAGACGGACCACGACATCCGCGCCATCGGTGGTGACGGCGATGTCGGTGGAGCCCGCGCCGGTGATGCCGGTGACCGGCCGCCCGAGGCCGCGCACCAGGTTCGCGGCCTCGTCCGCCATCTCGGGACGCTGGACCAGACGCACACGAAGTTCCGCGTTTTCAGTATCTTGCAGGCGGATCGGCCCGACGCTGTCGCGTTCCTCGCGCAGCAGATCGCGCACCTCGGGCCACATCGAGTCGAGCCGCGACTCGTAGACATCCTCGACCTGCACCTCGGCCAGAAGATGCGCGCCGCCGCGCAAGTCAAGCCCGAGATTGACCAGCCCCGAGGGCAGCCAGTCGGGCCAGAGCGCGAGCTTGTCCGCGACGCTTTCGGGGTCGGCACCGGCCTCGACAGCCGCCACGGCATCGTTATGCGTCTCGACCCGGCTGTAGAAGGCGTTGGGCAGCGCGAGTAGCAGACCAAGCCCGACGAGCCCCCAGATCACGCAGCGTTTCCACAGGTCGATTTGCAACATGATCTGGCCTTTTCAATGGCTTGGGGCGCGTTTGCGAGATGCGGATCAGCTTTCGGCGGGCTCGGTCTTGGACAGCACCTGCGCGATGGTGCTGCGCACCACGCGGACCTTGACGCCCTCGGCCAGCTCGACCTCGATCTCGTCGTTGTCCTTGACCTTGGCCACCTTGCCGATCAGCCCGCCTTGCGTGACCACCTGGTCGCCGCGGCGAAGCGCCTCGACCATCGCCTTGTGTTGCTTGAGTTTTTTCTGCTGAGGACGGATCAGCAGGAAATACATGATCACGAAGATCAGGATCAGCGGTATGAACTGGGCGAAAGCTTCCATCGGGGGATGTCCTTGTCTGGTGAGGTGCGGGAGACCCGCGAATTGGGGCGGAATCTAAAGTCGGCACCCGGTATTTGCAAGGCGCGAAAACCGCCGCGAAAACGTACATGCCGTACCTTGCGTACGCGGGTAAGGTACGCAAATCGAAGCGGGGTTTGCCGTCCGCCGCGCGCGCGGGCTATCGTGGCATTCAAGGTGCGAAAGGACATCATCCGATGGCGTTTGACAACGAGATCGTAATCCGTCTGCCCGTACCGTCGGAAGGCATCGAGACGGTTCTGGTCCTGTTCGGTTTCGGTGCCGTTCTGGCGGGTGTCCTGGGGATCCTCGAACACCGCGAGAAGATCGGTTCGTGGCTTGGTGCACACCCTTTTGGAAACGCCGCGAAACCGGTCAACCTGCTGTCATGGGTCGCACTGGCCGGCGCCGGACCCGTTGCCGCGTTGCTTTTCGTGCGCGCAGTGAACGAAGCCTTCACCTTTCTGGGCAATGATGCCGCTTCTAACGTGGCCGGTGGCAGCTTCGGGCGCGGCGCGGTGATCGTCGCGCTGATCGGTGCGCCCTTCGTGATCTGGCGGTCGATCGTGGCGCAGAAATCCGTGAACGTCACGCAACAGGGCCACATCACGGACCGCATCAACAAGGCGGTGGAACTGTTGGGGCATGCAGACCCCGCGGTCAGGATGGGGGGCGTCCTGAGTTTCGACCGGATCATGGCCGACTCGGCCGTCGACCGGGTGATGGTGCTGAAGATGCTGAACGCCTATATCAGTTACCACCAGCCTGCGACCACCGAGGCCGCGAATGATGTGGTGCAGGACACATCAATTGATGTTCAAGCCGCCCTGGATGTGCTATTCAAGTGGCGAGGATGAGGTCAGAGATGCAGATAGCCAAGCAGAGAGAAGAGTTCGCCCCGAATTTCGGATCGGCGCGGTTGAGCCGTGCCAACCTGGAAAACGCCAACCTGTCCGAGGCGAAAGCCCCGTTCGTCGATTTCCGCGAGGCGAACCTGACGCGGGCGTCGCTGTTGGACGCGTTGCTGCAACATGCCGATCTGCGCAACGCCAATCTTCAGGATGCCGACCTGACCGGCGCGCAGCTTCAATCGGCCCGCATGCAGGGCGCCAACCTGTGCGGGGCCAACCTGAGAGAGGCTAAGGGGCTGACGCAGGACCAGGTCGACTCGGCGTTCGGCGATGCGGCAACGCACCTGCCCGCGACCATGCGGGCCCCGGCGCATTGGCCGACCGTGAAGCTGACCGCGCTCGAGGCGCGTCTCAAATGGCGACCCGATCCGGGCGCCTACGCACACTCCGCAGACTGAGCACGGCACCTGTCGAGCGAAGTACCCGAAACCGGGAACCGGTGTCGGGCAGCTTGAACATGGCGACTCGATGCGTCGGGGCGCGCCTTACGATCGGCGGACACGCCACATCCCCGGGGCAAGACAACCGCCGACGATGAACCGGCGATGTCATCCTGAACAGCAGACCATTCCCGTCCGGCCACCCCCGGCGCGCCACTCAGCTTTCGCGCACGAAATGGTCCGGGCCGACCTGCACCATGGGCGCCTGCGCGGGGGTCCAGTCGAGCGGGCGCACCGGGCTTTTCAGCTCGTCGGTGACGCGCCCGATATGGCGGCTCGGGCGGTCGGGGTCGGGGATCGGCACCGCCTCGATCAGCTTGCGGGTATAAGGGTGGCGGGCGTCGCCGATGATCGCGCGGCGCGGCCCGATCTCGACGATCTCGCCCAGAAGCATCACCGCGATACGGTGGCTGACGCGTTCGACCACGGCGATGTCGTGGCTGATGAACAGGAAGGCGAGGCCGAGGTCGCGCTGCAGGTCCAGCATCAGGTTGATGACCTGCGCCTTGATCGACACGTCGAGCGCCGAGACGGATTCGTCGGCGATGATCATCTTCGGCTCGAGCGCAAGGACCCGCGCGATGCAGAGGCGCTGGCGCTGGCCGCCCGAGAACTCGTGCGGAAAGCGCGTCGCGTGCTCGGGCTTCAGCCCGACCTGATCGAGCAGCGCGTCGACGCGGGCATCGGCGGCGGCGTCGGTGGCGAGGCCGTGCACGACGATCGGTTCGCGGATGGCCGCACCCACGGTCTGGCGCGGGTTGAGCGAGCCGAAGGGATCCTGGAAGATCATCTGCATCCGCCGCCGCGCCGCGCGCAACTGGGCGCGCGAGGTGGTCATCAGGTCCTGGTCCTCGAAGAGGATCGACCCGCTGCTCGGCTCGACCAGCCGCAGCAGCGAGCGCCCGGTGGTCGATTTGCCGCAGCCCGATTCGCCGACCAGCGACAGGGTCTCGCCGGCGCGCAGCGTGAACGACACGTTCTCGACCGCGTGCACGCGCCCGGTCGGCCGCGCGAACACCCCGCCCCGCATGGTGAACTGCGTGCAGAGGTTCTCGACCTGCAGCAGGTCCGCGCCCCGCTTGTCGGGCTCATCGGCGGCCTCGGCCGCGAATTTTCCGGAAGCGCGCGGATCGCTCTCGTCTTCCTCGAAGGCCGGGAAGCGGCGCGGCATGTCCGAGCCGCCCAGCGTGCCGAGCTGCGGCACCGAGCCCAGAAGCTTGAAGCTGTAGGGGTGCTGCGGGGACGCAAAGATCTTCGAGGCCGGCCCGTCCTCGACCTTGTCACCGCGCAGCATCACCACCACGCGGTCGGCCACCTCGGCCACCACGCCCATGTCGTGGGTGATGAACATCACCGACATGCCGATCTCGGTCTGCAGGTCGCGGATCAGTTCGAGGATCTGCGCCTGAATGGTCACGTCGAGCGCCGTGGTCGGCTCGTCGGCGAGCAGCAGCCTGGGCCGGCAGGCCAGCGCCATGGCGATCATCACCCGCTGGCGCATGCCGCCCGAGAAGGTGTGCGGAAATTCCGAGAAGCGCCGCGCGCCGTCGGGGATGCGCACCAGATCGAACAGGCGCAGGGTTTCGGCGCGCGCCGCGTCGGCATCGAAGCCGCGATGCCGGCGCAGCACCTCGGAGACCTGCGCGCCCACGGTCAGCACCGGGTTGAGGCTGGTCATCGGTTCCTGGAAGATCATGCCGATATCGCGGCCGCGGATGTCGCGCATCTGGTCCTCGGAGGCAGCCAGAATGTCGAGATCGCCCAGCCGGATCTCACCCTCGATGCGGCCCGTCGCCTCGGCGATGAGGCGCATGATCGACAGCGCGGTGACGCTCTTGCCCGATCCGCTTTCGCCGACGATGGCGATGGTTTCGCGCGGCGCGATGTCGAAGCTGAGATCGCGCACGACCGATTGCCACGCGCCATCCACTCGGAACGAGGTCGTGAGCCCCCGCACGCTGAGAACGGGTTGGGTCATTGTTCCCCCTTCAGGCGCGGGTCGATGGCGTCGCGCAGCCCGTCGCCCAGCAGGTTGAGCGCGAAGACGACGATGAGGATGGCCAGCGACGGGAAGAGCACGAGCCACGTGCTGTCGAGGATGTTCTCGAACCCCTCGCGGATCATCCCGCCCCATGTGGCGGTGGGCGGGCTGACGCCGAGGCCGATGAAGGCGAGCGACGCCTCGACCCGGATCGCGGTGGCGATCCAGATCGAACCCATGACCAGCACCTCGGGCAGGATATTGGGCAGCAGGTGGCGAAACATCAGGCGCCGGTCGGAATAGCCCAGCGCGCGCCCGGCCTCCATGAATTCGCGGTCCTTGATGGCGATGGTCGGCGCTCGGGCGATACGGGCAAAGGGCGGGATCGCGGTCAGCGCGATGGCGAAGATCAGGTTCGGGATGCTGGGGCCCAGCATGGCGACCACGATCAGCCCGAGGATCAGCGACGGGAAGGCCAGCAGCACGTCCATCGTCTGCATCATGACGATGTCGAGCCGGCCGCCGTAATAGCCCGCCACCAGCCCGATCACCGTGCCTATCAGCATCGCCAGCCCGATCGACACGAGCCCGATCACCAGCGAGATCCGCGCGCCGTAGAGGATCCGCGACAGGATGTCGCGGCCGAAGACATCCGTTCCAAGCCAGTGCTCTGCGCTTGGGCCGTACAGGCGCTGGAAGACGTCCTGGTCGATGGGATCATGCGGCGCGATCACCGGCGCCAGCAGCGCCAGCGCGCAGACCGCAAGGAAGACCAGCAGGCCGACCCACGAGGTCTTGTTGGTGTTGAACGCCTTGACCAGCGCGGTGCCGGTGGCGCGCAGCATGGTGCGCAGGTAGCGGCGCGGCGCGGCTGTCGTGTTGGCATGTGTCATGAGTATTTCACCCTCGGGTCGATGAAGCCGTAGGTGATGTCGGTGAGCAGGTTCACCAGCACCACGATCAGCGTGTAGATCACCATCAGCCCCTGCAGCATGGCATAGTCGCGCTGGTTGAGCGCGCCGACGATCAGCCGGCCCAGACCGGGGCGGTTGAAGACGATCTCTGTCAGCACCGAATTGCCGATCAGCACGCCGAGATAGAGCCCGATCACCGTGACCACCGGGATCATCGTGTTGCGCAGGCAGTGCCGCCAGATGATGGTGGCGAAGGCGATGCCCTTGGCCTTGGCGGTGCGGACGTAATCCTGTCCCAGCACCTCGAGCATGGCCGAGCGGGCGACGCGGGTGATGAAGGCCGCCATGATGATCCCGAGATTGATCGCCGGCAGCGCGAGGTCGTGCAGCCGCGCGCCAAGCGTCTCGCCACGCCCTGTGCTCATCACCGGGAACCAGTTGAGCGAGATAGAGAACACCAGCAGCAGCAGGATGGCCGAGACGAAGGCGGGAAACGACAGCCCCAGAAGCGAGGCGAGGCGGATCACGTAATCGGGCAGCGCGTTGCGCCGCACCGCCGACCATACCCCCAGCGGGATACCGATCCCCGCGCCGAGGATCAGCGCCGCGACCGTCAGCTCTATGGTGGCCGGCAGGACGTTCAGGATCTCGCCGATCACCGGGCGCCCCGAGACCAGCGAGGTGCCCCAGTCGCCGGTGAGCACGCCCGCCATGAACTCGCCGTATTGCACGATCAGCGGCTTGTCGAGGCCGAGCCGGGCGCGCAGCGCCTCGATCGCGGCCTGGCTGGCCTGGTCGCCCAGCACCACCAGCGCCGGATCGCCGGGCAGGATGCGCACGATGAAGAAGACGAGGGTCAGCACGCTGAAAAGCGTGATGACCGCGAATCCGAGCCGGCGAAGGATGTAGCTGCTCATGCGACCCCGCGGGTTGGGTTATGGAGGATCAGGGCCGCCGCCCCGCGCCGGGACGGGCGCGGAGCGGCGGGTCTGGTGTCTGCGATCACTCGACGAAATGCGACTTCTCGGTGATCGCCGGGCTGAGGTTGAAGGATCCCTCGACCTCGTGCCCGAGATCGAGATCGTCGGTCCACGCCCAGAGCTGCATGTTCTGCATCAGGGGCACGGTGCAGACCTCTTCCATGATCTTGCGCTGCGCCTCGGCCCAAAGCTCCAACTGGCGGTCGGGGTCGGCCGCGCCGCGGGCCGCGACGATTTCCTCGTCGGCCACCGAGCAATTGGCGAAGTTGGTGATCGCCGTCGGCTCGCCCGGCGCGGACTCCGAGTGGAAGAACTGCGTCAGGTACGTGTCGGCCACCGGGAAGCGGGCTGCCGAGTAATGCGTCAGCTCGCTGAGCCCCTCGCGGATCTGGGCGTGGAAGGTCGCGTGCTCGACCAGCTCGACATCGAGGGTGATGCCGCTCTCGCGCAGCTGTGCCTGCACCGCCTGGATGGTTTCCAGCATGGTGGGCAGCGTGGTGTGGATCGCCTCGATGGTCACGCCATCGGGATAGCCGGCCTCGGCCAGCAGGGCGCGCGCCTTTTCGGGATCGTGCGGATAGGTCGGCACGTCGTCGGTATAGCCGAGATACCCCTCGGGCACCGGCGAGACCGCCGGCAGTGTCACGTCCGGCCCCTTCAATTGCACGAGGCCTTCGCGGTTGACGGCATGGGCGACAGCCTTGCGCACCCGGATGTCATCGAGCGGTTCGGAGGTCACATCCAGCATCAGCTGAGACATCTCGCCGGGCAGCATGGTGGCCACGGTGACATCGGGCAGTTGCGAGATCCGCTCGACCCAGGTCTGGTCCTGGCGGCCGTAGATCATGTCGATCTCGCCCGCCTGGAAGGCCAGGTCACGGCTGGAATCCGAGGGGATGTAGCGATACATGATCTCCTTGATCTGGGGCGCGCCGCGGAAATAGTCCTCGTGCGCGACGAGGCGGACGAATTGCTGCGGCTGGTACTCGGCAAAGGCCCATGGCCCGGTGCCGACGGGCTGGCGCGCGAAATCGTCGCCCATCTCCTCGACCGCGTCCTGACAGACGATGTTGCCGCCGTGATAGGGCACCAGAAGCCCCAGCAGGCTGGGCACCGGCGACGAGAGCGTGATGGTGACCTCGTGATCGCCGGTGGCCTCGACCGTCTCGAAGGCCGAGTAGTCGGCGGCGAAGGACGACACGTCCGGGTTGGCCGCGCGGTTGAGCGAGAACACAACGTCCTCGGCATCCAGCATGCCCCACTCGCCGTGGCAGTCGACATCGTCGCGCAACTGGAAGGTCCAGGTCAGGCCGTCCTCCGACGCCTCCCAGCTTTTGGCGATGTCGGGCTCGATATGTTCGGGGCTGGCCTTGCCCGGCTCGACCCGGACGAGGCCGTTGAACATCCAGTGCAGCACGCCCTTGTCGGGGGTGGTGGTGGCGACATGCGGGTCGAGCCGCCCGGCATCGGCGCTGCCCATGCCGATGGTCAGCGTCGTCTGCTGGGCCTGCGCGGCCCCGGCGGCAAGCATCGCCGTGCTCACCATAATCAATGTCTTCGCTTTCATGGTCTTCGCTCCTGTTGTTGTTGTCGTGCCGGTTTTATCGGTTTGTGACCGGGCCCGTGCCGACACGCGCACCCCCGGATCCGCACTATGGCACCGCTCGGATCATAGCATGTCCTCATGGCGACAATTGACCAGCATTTCCGCGACACTCGCGGTATTGGGCAGCGCGATCGCAGTCTCGGCCAGCACCGCGAGATCGGCGGGCGCGATCATCGCGTCGCGCTCGACCGTCTGCACCCCGGCCGTCAGGTCGGTGGCGACGAAGCCGGGGCAGAGGGCCGTGGCGCGCACGCCGTCCGCCCAGCCGATGCGACGCGTGCCGTGGGTCAGCGCGATCAGCGCGTATTTGGTCATCGCGTAGCCGATATTGTCGTTGCGCACACGCTTGCCCGACAGCGAGGCGACGTTGACGATGCGCCCCGCGCCGCTGGCGCGCAGATGCGGCAGGCAGGACCGCGTGAGAAACAGCGGCGCCTTGACGTTGACCGCGAGCAGCGCGTCGAGATCGGCCTCGTCGCCTGCGTCGATGGTAAAGCGGTCGGCGATGCCGGCATTGTTGACCAGCCCGTCGAGCCGGCCGAACCGGTCCAGCGTCGCGTCGAGCCATCGGGCATGGCTGTCGCGGTCGGTCGCCTCGAACCGTGCGGTCATCAGGTGCGACCCGGCCAGATCCCCCAGTGCGCCCGGATCGCGCATCCCGGCGCTGACATCGTAGCCCCGCGCGAGCAGACGGTCGACCACCGCGCGACCGATGCCGCGGCTGGCGCCCGAGACCATGATCACGCGTCCGGCGGGATCAAGCATCGCTCAGCTCCTTTTGTCGTGGCTGATCCGTTGCAAAGCGCGCGGGCGAGAACGGCGCCATCTCCGCGCTGTTCGATGCGCCGTTCAGGTGATCGGCGATCATGCGCCCGACCAGCGGTGCGAGCGCGAAACCGTGCGCCGAGAAGCCGAAGGCATGAAAGAGCCCCGCGATGCGGTTGCTGGGCCCCAGCACCGGCAGGCCGTCGGCGGTCATCCCCTCGAGCCCGGTCCAGGCACGCAGGATCCGGGCGGTTGCCAGATGCGGGAAGATCGCGCAGGCATTGCCAAGGCTGGCACCGATGCGGGCCGGGTCGAGATCGCCGCGCGCCGTGCGGCTGTCGCTTTCGTCGTGCAGATGTCCCTCGAACGCGCCGCCGATCACCACCGCCCCCGCCGAGGTCTGCTTGAGCGAAAGCTTGCGCCCATGCGCGCCCACCACCGGGGTCACGAAATGTGCCACCGGGGCGGTCACGATCATCTGCAACGCGGCGATGCGCATCGGGACGTTGTCGCCCGTGGCCAGCGCGCCGCCCCACGCGCCGGCGCAATTGACCACGTGACGCGCGCGGATCTCGCCCTGCGCGGTGTCGAGCGCCAGCGCATCCGGCCCGGCGCGGCTGATCCCCGTCACGCGGCAGTTCTCGGTGATCGTCACGCCCGCGGCGCGGCAGGCGCGGCGATAGGCGTGCAGTGTCGCCAGCGGGTAGGCCAAGCCGTCATCCTCGACCACCAGCGCGCCCTGGACATGCGGCGCGCTGGCGGGCAGCCGGGCGCGGAGTTCGGCCGAGGTGAGCAGCCGCTCATGCGTCCAGCCGGCATCGGCGGTAGCCTGCGCGCGCGCTTCCAGCGCGGCCATGCCGGGCGCGTCCTCGGCCAGCCGCATCTGGCCGCTTGGCACGAAGCCGACGTCATCGCCCAGCCGGGCCGCCAACCCGCGCCAGACGCCAAGCGCAGCGCGCGCCAGCGGGATCTCGGCGGGGTGGCGGTTGAGGCTGCGCACGCCGCCGGCGCTGGCCGACGAGGCGTGGCGGCCGCAGCGCGCGGCCTCGATCACCCGCACCGACAGGCCGTGGCGGCGCGCCTCGAACGCGGCGGCAAGCCCGACGAGGCCGCCGCCGATGATCGCCACATCGACGCTCATGCCGCGCCCTCCGGCAGGGTTTCGGGGGCGAGGTAATCCATCAGCAGCACCGGCTTCAGCGGCGGGCGGATACGCAGCGCGCCGACGGCGTCGGGGCTACGCCCGGTTTCGTCGGCGATCAGCCGGGTCAGCGGGTTGGCGCAAAGACGGCCCTGGCAGGGGCCCATGCCGCAGCGCGTCAGCGTCTTGACGCGGTTGGGCCCGTCGATGCCGGTGCCGAGTGCGGTGCGGATCTGCCCGACGGTGACGGATTCGCAGCGGCAGATCAGCGCGTCGTCGGTGGCATGCGTGGCNGCGCGTCAGCGTCTTGACGCGGTTGGGCCCGTCGATGCCGGTGCCGAGTGCGGTGCGGATCTGCCCGACGGTGACGGATTCGCAGCGGCAGATCAGCGCGTCGTCGGTGGCATGCGTGGCGAGCGGGACAGGCGGGTAGAGCGCCTCGACCAGGGCCCGCGCGGCGCGGCGGCGGGCGAGGCGCGGCGCAGGCGCGCGGCGGGGGGTGTGCCCGGCGCGCGCCAGAACGGCCAGCGCCGCCTCTTCGCCCTCGAGCGCGGCGACGCGCGCGCCGCCGATCCCCGCTCCGTCGCCCGCCAGCCAGATGCCGGGTGCCACCGCGCCATCCGCGTCGCGGATCGGGGTGAACGCCCCCTGCCCCGCATCCCAGGCATGCGGCAGGTTCAGCAGCCGGCTGACCTGCGCGTTGGGGATCACGCCGTCATGCACGCCGAGAAGCTCCGCGGGGATCCGGTGGCGGCGGCCGGCGCTGGTGAACGACACCTCCGCGATGCGGTCGGTGCCGTGGGCGCGCAGCCCGGTGACGCGGGCGTGCACCGGGACGCCCGACAGCCACCGCCGCGCCAGCAGGCCCGCGCCTTGCGCGACCAGCGCGGGATCGCCGAGGATCGCGCGGGGCAGCGCGCGCAGCGCGCGTGACAGCCCGCCCGGCGGCCCGATGTCCAGCAGCGCCGCGACGCGCCCCCCCGCCGCGCGGATCTGCGCCAGCGTCAGGAGCACCAGCGGGCCGTGACCGGCCAGCACCACGCCGTCGCCATCGGGGACGAGGCCCGACTGCTTCCACGCCGTCTGGAGCGCGCCGACGCCCATCACGCCGGGCAGTTCGGCACCGGGAAAGATCAGCGGGCGTTCCTGCGCGCCGGTCGCCACGATCACCGCGCTTGCGGATGTCTGGCGGATGCGCGGGCCGTCGCTGCCCGCAGGGGCGCGCCAAGTGATCCCGACCGGGCCTGAGTCTTCCGTTTCGGGCGGGGCGAGGTCGATCAGCGTCGCGCCCGCGACGTGATCCGCGTCCGAGGCCGACAGCCGCCGCAGCGCCGCCGACGCGTCGGGATCGTGCCGCGCGGCCGCGTTGCGCCAGACCTGGCCGCCGGGGCGCGGTTGCTCGTCGAGCAGAAGCACCTGCAGCCCGCCCTGGGCAGCGCAGGCCGCCGCGGCCAGCCCCGCCGGGCCGGCGCCGATCACGCAGAGATCGACCCGGGTCATGACGACCCCTCGTCGCGTGTGTCAAAGGGGCATGGCGTCTCGACGACCATGCCGTCGCGCACCGGCACGAGGCAGGCCTGCGCGTCGCCGGCCCCGTCGATGCTGCACTGGCAGCCGAAGCAGACCCCGATCAGGCAGAAGGGGGCCGAGGGCGCGCCGGTCTTCCCGTTCGCCCCGATGGCATCGTATCCCGCCGCGAGCATCGCCGTGGCGACGGTATCGCCGGGATGCGCCGTCACGGCGCGGCCATCGACGGTGATCGTGACCGACGCTGCGGCGGGAAAGGTGCGGCGAAAGAGGCTCATGCGGCCTCCGCGAAGCGGGCCGGCGAGAACGCGGGGTAGCGGCTGTGCAGCGCATCCTCGGCGATGGCGCGGGCTACCTCGCCGGCGTGCAGCGAGGCCAGCGTCACGCCGCTGTGGCAGGTCACGAGATAGGCGCCGGGGTTGCTGGTCGAGGCCTCGTAGATCGGCAGGCCGTCGGGCGACATCACGCGCAGGCCCGCCCAGCTGCGCACCAGCCGGGCGTGGGCCAGTGCCGGGAAGCTGCGCACGGCGCGGGTGGCGATCTTGTGGGCGACACTTTGGGTTGTGCCGCGGTCGAAGCCCGCATCCTCCTTGCTGTCACCCATCATGACGGTGCCGTCGGCGGTCTGGCGCACGTTGTGGGTGGCGATGTCCAGCAGCGGCGGCAGACGCTCGGTCACGAGGATCTGCCCGCGCTGCGGGCGCAGCGGCGCATGCAGGCCCAGCCCCGGCGCGAGATCCGCGTTGCCGAGACCTGCGGCGAGCACGACGCGATCGGCCGTGACGCGGCCCTCCCCGCCCTCGATCACGAAGCCGGACGCCTCCGGGCGCACGCGCGTCACCTGCATCGCCTTGATGCGCGCCTGCGCCGGAAGCATCGTGCGCATCGCGCGCAGGGTCCGCAGCGGATCGGCATGGCCGTCATGCGGGCAATATGCCGCCCCCACGGCAGCCGGGCCGATGCCGGGCAGCATCGCGCGCAGCGCGTCGCGGTCGAGGATCCGGGTGTCCTGCGCGCCGCCGGGCTGGTTGTGCAGCCGCGCGAGATCGGCGCGCGTCCGGTCAAGCTCTGCCTCGCTCAGCGCGATCCGCAGCCCCCCGGTGCGCCGGTAGGCGGGCGAGATGCCCGAGCCTTGCGCGAGGTCGGCCGCGAACCCGTCCCAGCCTTGCGCGGCGCGCAGGCTGAGGCCTGCGTAGTCCGGCGCGCCCAAGCCCTTGCCCTGCACCCAGACGAGGCCGAAATTCGCCGCCGAGGCGTGGAAATCGTCGGTCGCGGCATCGACCAGCGTCACCCGCGCGCCGGTCCGCGCCAGCCCGAGGGCCAGCGCCGAGCCGACGAGGCCGGCGCCGATCACCGCGATCTCGGTGCTGTCACCCGCCATGCTCATCCGTGAAGCTCCGGCTCGGGGGCGCTCGAGGTCCAGTGCACGGCGTCGTTGGAAAACCGCCCCAGCGCGAAGGACGACAGATCGAAACCCGGCGCGTGCCCGGTGATGAGGGCGGCCATCGCGTGGCCGGTGGCGGGGCCGATGCCGAAGCCGTGCCCGGAAAATCCCGCTGCGCAATAAAGCCCGCGCGCGCCCGGTACCGCGTCGAGCGCCGGCAGCCCGTCGGGGGTGAGGTCGATCACCCCGCCCCAGAACCGCTCGACGGGTGTGTCGCGCAGCACCGGCAAGACGCTGGCGACGGTGTCGATGGTCTGCGCGAGACGGCCCGCGGTGGGCCGCGCGACGGGGCGGCCGCGCGCGTCGTGACCGAGCGTCCCGTGCCACGGCGCCACGCCGCTGGAGACGCGCAGGCGGCCGTCATCCTGCTGGCGCGCGGCCATGTCGGCATTGGCCACCCCCAACACCGGCCCGAGGCACGGTGCTGTGGGCGCGGTCTGCACCACCGTCACCAGCGGCGTGCGCAGCGGCAGATCCACCCCGAGCGGCGCCAGCAGTGCCGGGGTGCCGATGCCGGCCGCGACGAGGCAGGCGCCGGCTTGCATGCGCCCGGCATCGGTCTCGATCGCGGTGAAGCGGCCGCGCGCGGTGTCGATGCGCTGCACGCGCACGCCTGTCTCGATGCGCACGCCCATGCGGATCAGCGCGCCGTGATAGGCGGCGGCGGTCGCCAGAGGGTCGGCCTGCCCGTCGCTGGCGCAGAACGAGGCACAGAGGATGCCCGGCGCCAGATCGGGGGCGAGGGCGCGCAGCGCGGGCCCATCCAGCAGCGTGATGTCGAGACCGGCCGCCGATTGCTCGGCCACGAGGGCCTCGATCACCGGCACTTCGTCCGGGGTGCGGGCCAGCCGCAGGTTGCCCGAGCGGCGGTAGCCGGTCGCGGCGCCGAGGCGGTGTTCGAGATCCGCCCAGCGGGCCACCGCGTCGCGCGCCAGCGCAAGCTCTGCCGGGTGGCGCCCGGACTGGCGCACGCCCGCCAGCGTCCAGCCGGATCCCATCGCGGCGGGCCCGTAGGCGTCGACCACCTGCACCGTCAGCCCCTCGGAGGCCAGCGCATGCGCAGTGGCCATCCCGGTGATGCCGGCGCCGATGATGATGACATCCGCAGCCATCACGCGGCCCTCTTGCGGGATGCGGCGAAGCGATTCATCCGGTAGGGATCGGGGGTCACGCAAGGGGCCTCGCCGGTCGCCAGCTCTGCCGCGAGCCGGCCTGCGCCGAGGCCCAGCCCGAACCCGTGCCCCGACAGCCCGGTGGCGACCACCAGCCCCGGCAGGCCGGGAACACCGTCGATGATCGGCACCTCGTCGGGGGTGACATCGATCATCCCAGCCCAGCCCTGCACCTTTTCGGCCCCGGAAAGCTGCGGGTAGAGCGCCTGCGCCTTTTGCCAGACATCAGTCAGCAGGCGCGCGTCCGGGGCGGGGTCGAGGATACGCATCTGCTCGAACGGGGTGACCTCGTCCTCGCGCCAGCGGTGGTGGCCCAGCGGCCCGAAGAACGACCGCCCCAGCCCCAGATCGACGATGCGCCAGCGTTTCTGCAGCATCGGCAGGAAGGCGAAGAGATGCCGGAACGCCGCCGGGACGAGATCAAGCCGCGCCGCCCCCGCGCGCCCGACGGTATAACCACCGTCGCGGCGCGGCCGGATCGAGGCGCCGCCGGCGCCGATCATCCCGGCAGGCGGGGCGGCATTGGCGCGCGCCGGCCCGGTACGCAGCGCCGAGGAGCGCACGGCAAGCTGCGGCAGCGCGATGCCCGCATTCTCGAGAAACGGCCGCGACCACGCGCCGCCGGCGAGGATCACCGCGTCGCAGGCCACCGGCCCGTGCTCGGTCATCACGCCGCTGACGCGGCCACCGATGCGCATCAGGGTGCGCACCGCCGTGCCCTCGAAGATGGTGGCGCCCAGCGACTGCGCGTGGCGCGCCAGCGCCGGCACGGCGAGCGACGGTTCCGCGAGGCAATCATCGGGCGTGCTGATCGCGCCGTGCATGCCGCTGTCCCGCGTATCCAGAAGGCCCGAGATCTCGGCGCGCGACAGCATGCGCGAGGGGATGTCGTGGTCGCGGGCATGCACCAGCCACGCCTCGCGCTCGGCCGCCTCGGCGGGGGTCGTGCACAGATAGGTGCAGCCGGTCTGGCGAAAGCCGATATCGGTGTCGAGCGCGCCCGCGTAGCGCCGCCACAGCGCCATGCTTTCGGTCATCAGCGGCAATTCGCGCGGGTCGCGGCCCTGCCGGCGGATCCAGCCCCAGTTGCGCGAGGATTGTTCGGCCGCGACGCGCCCCTTCTCGCACAAGAGCACCGACACGCCGCGCTCGGCCAGCGCCAGCGCCGCGCCCACGCCGGCCACGCCGCCACCGATGATCACGACATCGGCGCGGGCGGGCAGCGCCTCGGGGGATGCCTCGAACGGGGACGGCTCTGACATGGTCTCTCCTGCGGGGCGCGAAGCGGGGGCGGCGCCGCTGCCGGCATGCCCCCGTCCGTTAACGAGTTTTCGGCAAGCCGCGCGATAATTCAAATAAAATCTTTCACTTCAAGTATCCGATTATGTTATGGATGCCCATGCTCAGCCAGCGGGCCCTCGAGGCGTTCATCGCCGTGATGCGGGCGGGCTCGGTGTCCGGCGCGGCGGCGCGGCTGTCGATCAGCCAGCCCGCGGCCAGCCGCCTGATCCGCGATCTGGAGGCACAGACCGGGCTGTTGCTGTTCGACCGCGTCGGCAACCGCGTCAGCCCCACCGAGGCCGCGCATGCGCTGGCTTCGGAGGTCGAGCGCGCCTTTGTCGGCCTGTCGGAAATCGAGGTCGCCGCGCGCGAGATCGGCCGCGGCCGACGCGAGCGGCTGCGCATCGCGGGCATGCCGGTGCTGTCGATGACGCTGATCCCGGATGTCGCCGCCGATCTCGAGGCGCGTGGCGATCTGGGCGAGATCGACCTCGAGATCCTGTCATTCTCGACGCAATCGGTCATTCACATGGTCGCCAGCCGGCAGGTCGTGCTGGGCTTCGTCGCGCCGGTGATGGAAACCGCCGAGATCCGGCTGCTCGCGCATGAGCGCGTGCCGATCCGCTGCATCATGCGCCCGAACGATCCGCTGGCGGGCCGCGCGCGGATCGGGCTGGAGGATCTGTCGGACCGGGCGGTGATCGGCTATTCCTCGACCACCACCAGCGGCGCGATGCTGGACCAGCTATTCGCGGCGATGCCTGCACCGCCGCGGATCGTGGCGCGGGCGCGGCTGTCCTCGGTGGTCTCGGCGCTGTCGCTGCGGGGTCTCGGGGTCGGGCTGGTCGATGCGTTCACCGCCGTCGAGCACGAGGCGCGCGGCGGGATCAGCCGGCCGGTGGACATCGTCGAGACCTTCGGGTTCAGCGTGATCACCTCGCGGTTGGGCGCGCCGCACCCGTCCGCCGAGTTGTTCCTCGACGGGGTGGCGGCACAGATGCCGCGCTATGCCGACTGGCGCTGAGCGCCCACAAGGTTGCGGGCCGCCATGATCCCGAGATACGCGATGCCGAAGCCCGCGAGGCCGATCACCCACGGATTGACCGGCGCGAGGTTCGACACGATCACCGCCACCAGCGCCCAGATCACAGCACCCGGATAGGCGATGCTGTCGGGGCGCGCGCGCTGCATCGCCGCCGCGATCGCCAGCGCCAGCACGAGCGCGATGCAGGCCGCGACGATCTGCGAGGTCAGGCCGTAGCCGGCCAGCACCAGCCCCACCGAAACCGACGATGCCGCCGTCAGCCAGCCGGCATAGGCGCCCAGCGGTTCGCGCTGCAGCCAGCGATCGCCGCGCCCGGCGCGCAGCAGGGCGACCAGCGCCGCGGCGAGCATGACCCAGATCATCACCGTCGCCCCGATCACCGAGACCTGGGCCACGGCGATCCAGAAACTGCCCACGCCGAGGCTGACGATCAGGGGCGGCCGGGCCGCCTGCCAGTCGGTGGCCTCGGCGCGCTTGAGAAGGCCGAAGCCGGTGCCCGCGATCAGCCACAGGTAGATCGGCCCCCAGATCGCGAAGGCATAGCCCGCCGGCTGCACCGGCGGGTCGTCCTGCGGCACGGGAAACTGGTCCGCCGCGAACCCGTTGAACCCGCTCGACAAAAGCGGCGAGACCGCGAAGGCGATGGCGGCCAGAAAGGCAAGACCGGCGAGGACGCGTGACATGAAAACCTCCGACTGTCGCGGGATGGATATTGGGGCGGACCGTGGCGCGGTTTCGCGGCAGGTTCAAGGTGTGGCGGGCGCGCGCTTGGCATGACCACCTGAGACATGTTTGCCTGTGCAGGCAGGTTGTCGGGTGCTGGCCCGATATCCTTGAGGGAAAGGGTCATATGATGGCGTTCAAGCCCCTTCGAGCCCAATCCGGGCATGGACCGGCGCCGATGCTCGCAGAGGCCGCACCCCTGTTCTCTGACCACTGCAGACAGAGAGATCGAAGCGGGCCCGTTACTGTGACAGGCGCGACATCATGTCCCGGTGACTTCTTTTCGATGCCACGCCACCCCGTAAGGCTCCGAACGCCGATCATTCTGAACCCGGCCGCCTGCCCAGGCTTTCTTGAATCAAAAGAAGTCAGCGGCACTGCCTTTGATAAGAGCGGAAAGCGTGACCAGATTCGGATTACGGAAACTGAAAAACAGGAGACGCACGTGAACATGAAATCATACAAGACTTGGGCCCTTCTGGGAGGCGCCGGCGGTGCCGGCTTCGGCCTTGTTGCCGTTCCTCTGTTCTACATCCTGATCAATTTGTCCCCCGAGGGCGTCGCATTTGGCCAAACCGTGCGCTTTGCCGTCGCCAATGGGGTCACTTGGGGCATTCTGGGCCTGTTTGCCGGTATCTTCTTTTGGGTTGTGGGTACTGTGCAGAACCCGCCCGAAGAGAACTGACCCCGACCACAGAGACGGGTCCGGCGACAGAGCCATGCGGTGCACGACGTGCCTTGATGGGCTTGGGCGTATGTGTGATGGCTGACACGCCTTGGCATCATGCAAGAAGTAATGACGGGCGCAGAAGAGGTCGGTCGGGGCTCTCCTGTCGGCCGCGATACGCTTCCCCGCATCCGTCCGGTCGGGGCGGAGAGCGGCGGAGAAGACGTGGGTGAACCGGTGACCGTTGATCTCAGGTAGCCTTGCGCGACTCCCTCGCAGTCGACGCCACGTTTCTTCAGAGTTGGGGGCTGCGAGATATCTTGGCCGTGCCAAGCTGGTGACGATCACGCCTGCCCCGGCGCCGCGGCTCGGGCGCGATCCGTGACGTCATGCGGCGCCGGCGCGCAGGCCGTCATCGGAGGCGGAGGTGGGCACCAGCGCCTTGACCAGATCGGTCATCCTCAACACGCCGACCTGCTTGCCGTCCTGGGTCACGACGAAGGTCAGACCCGTCTCGCCCCCGGATTTCGCGATCACCGATTCGAGGTTGTCGTCGTAATCCACCTCGCCGGCGACCTCGTCGGGGATGGTCTCGGTCGCCTCCATCACCGAGCGCACGCGCAGCACCCGCGCGCGGTTGATGTCGGAAATGAAGTCGACGATGTAATCGTCGTTGGGCGACATCAGGATTTCCTGCGGCTCGCCCTGCTGCACGACGTAGCCTTCATTCAGGATCACGAGATGGTCGGCCAGTTTCAGCGCCTCGTCGAGATCGTGCGAAATGAAGACCACGGTCTTCTGCAGCTCGTCCTGAAGGGCGAGCAGCAGATCCTGCATGTCGGTGCGGATCAGCGGATCGAGCGCCGAGAACGCCTCGTCCATCAGCATCACCGGCGCATCGGAACTGAGTGCCCGGGCGATACCGACACGTTGCTGCATGCCACCCGACAGCTGGAAGGGATACTGGTCGCCCACGCCTTTCAGGCCGACCCGGTCAAGCCACTTGTTCGCGGTACTCTCGAATTCGGCCTTGGCCACACCGCGCACGGCCATCGCCATACCGGCATTTTCCAGAACCGTGCGGTGCGGCAGCAACGCGAAATGCTGGAACACCATCGACATCTTCTCGCGCCGCAGCTGGCGCAACTGATCCTCGTCGAGGTCGACGATGTTGGTTCCGTCAAGCTCCACCTCGCCGGCCGTCGGCTCTATCAGGCGGTTCAGGTGCCGGATCAGCGTCGACTTGCCGGACCCGGAAAGACCCATCATCACGGTGATGTCGCCTTCCTTGACCTCGACATTGATGTTGTTCAGCGCCAGGACATGCTGGTGATGTTCCAGAAGATCCGCCTTGCCCACGCCGTTCTTTACATGCTCGAGCACGCTTTGCGGATCCTCGCCGAAGATCTTGTAGAGGTTTCGGATCGCGATCTTGGTTGTCTTTTCCGATGGCTTGAGCATGGGTCAGCCTTTCTGCGCGGCGTTGATGCGGTTGAGCGCGGCCTTGGTCGTGCGGTCCAGCATCACCGCCAAGAGCACGATGCCAAGCCCCGACACCAGGCCCACGCCAAGTTCGAGGTTGTTGATCCCGCGCAGCACCAGCACGCCAAGGCCCGGCGCCGAGACCAGCGAGGCGATCACCACCATCGCGAGGCTCATCATGATCGTCTGGTTCACCCCGGCCATGATGTTGGGCAGCGCCAGCGGGATCTGCACGCCGTAGAGCTTCTGCCGGTCGGTCATGCCGAATGCCTCGGCCGCCTCGATCACCGATTCGTCCACCATGCGGATGCCCAGATCGGTCAGCCGGATGACCGGCACGATGGCGTAAAGGATGATCGCGATCCCGTAGAGCTTCGGTTCCGTCACCGAGAACAGGAAGATGAGCGGAATGAGATACACGAAGGGCGGCAAGGTCTGCAGCATGTCGAGAATGGGAATTGTGCCGGCGCGCATCTTGTCGGATCGCGACATCGCGATGCCTATGGGCACACCTAAAAGGACGCAGAGAACAGCGCAGACAAAGATGATCGCCAGCGTCTGCATCGCGTAGCTGTAATAGTCGACGAAGGCGAGACCGCCAAGACTGATCGCGACAAAGGCCAGAAGCCGCCAGGATTTCGACACGAACCACACGATCAGCATCAACAGCGGAATGACGATCCACCACGGCGTGTTGAGGATGCCGTATAGCGCGCCTTCAAGCAGCCATGACAGCGGCTGCGTCAGCGGGTCGAGCACGAAACTCATCGAATCCTTGACGTTGAGGAACCCCTGCTCCAGCCCAAGCGTGACGTTGCGCGATTGCGGGAACGCGGCACAGGATTCGTTCAGCGCGTCCATCGACGGAAATGGCAACTCCCATATCGTCGTTGTCTGCTCCTGGCCCGAGGCTTGCGCGGTCAGCGCTTCCATCGACATCGGCGCGGACTCTTCGGAGGCCGAGCACCAGTCTTCGAGCCCGAGAGCCCGGAACACGAAATCATATGTCGCCATGGTGACTAATCTCCCCTTGCGCCGCTGCGTCGCAGGGCATGATGCGCAATAAAAAATGGCGGGGCCGACCCGTGATCGGCCCCGCCATTCATCGGAATTTTAACCCTGGTTGAGAACCGAGGCAAGGTTCCCACGCGCCTCGTCGCTCAACCACGCGGACCACTGATCCTGATAGTTCTGCAGGTAGTAAACCGCAGCCTCGTCAGCCGACGCGTTGTTCTCGTCTTTCCAGGCCAGAACCGCGCTCATGTTGTCGGTCTTGAACGTCAGGTTCTGCATCAGCTCGAAAACGGCCGGGTTCTCTTCCTGGAACGTCGTGGTCACGGCCGTCACGATCGGCGCTGCCGGAAAGTCGGAGACGCCCGGATTGTCGGTGTCCGCGTTCTGGTTGCGCGCATGCACCTCGGGCTTGACCTCGCCAAGGTCGATCTTAGTCATGTCATACTTGCCCAGCGGCACGGTCGGCCCCCAGTAGTAGCCGAACCACGGCTCTTCCTCCATCACGGCATCCGCCATCGAAGAGGCGAGCACCTGGCCGGAGCCTGCATCGAACACTTCGATGCCGTGATCCTCGAGGTTGAGCGCCCGGATCAGGTTGTCGCTGACCACGCGGCAGCCCCAACCCTCGGGGCAGTTGTAGAAGCGCCCGCCGACCAGCTCGGGGTTATCGAGAATGCCCTCGATGGTCTTCACCTCGGGGTGTTCCTCGGCTAGGTAGGTGGGCACCCACCAGCCCTCGACACCGCCGGGATCGAGCACGGGACCCGCTTCGACGACCTTGCCTTCGGACTTGAGCTGCTCGTACGCGTCGCCTGTCGAGTTCAGCCAGAGCTCGGTCACGATGTCCGGCTCGCCGTTTTCCGCGACAGAGGTCACGGCCGGCACGGTGTCGGACTGCACCACGCTGACATTGCAGCCATAACCCTGCTCCATGATGAACGAGGCGACGCTGGTCACCACCTGCGCTGACGCCCAATTCATTTCGGTAATCGAAACTTCTCCGCAATCCCCCGATTGCGCATGCGCCGCGACCGGCGCCGCAAGCGCGGTGGCTGCAAGATACAAGGACAGTTTTCTCATGGTCATTTCCTTTCGATTTTCCGCGTCACACCAAGGCCTTTCGTGCATGGAAACGCCATCCGGCATGGTCACGGCGCCGGGGAACCCGACGCCAGTCACGCTGCTTGGACGAAACGTACACACGGAAGTTGCCGTCGGTCGACGACGTGAATGTTGGGTCTTGTCCCATGGGAAAATACTTAGCCGCGGCGAAGATAAAGATCAACCCCCGCATCCGGACCGACGCCGCAGCGGACCCGTTTTCAGGCCACGGATGTCAAACCTGTGCCGTTTCAACCGGCGGCTGCGACGCGACACGCACGCGGCCCGCTCTTGGTGCGTCGGCTTGAGGGACGAGCGCGAGAAAATCGTCGCCTGTCGCACATGTCAGTTTCAAGGACGCGCAGTGCGTCCAGCAGTTGCCCATTGCGCATCTCGCGATTATCCTGCGGCGCACCGAGGGGAGGCGGGAATCTCATGTCGCACGTTGTTCGGCAAGTTCTGTTTCGGGGCGGGACGCTGTGTCGTCGCGGCGCGTCGACCCTGATCGCCGGGCTCTGGCCGGGCCGCAGCCTGCACGAGGTGGACGACGCCCTCGCGGCGCGACCGGTCAGCCAGCAGGCGGCGATCACCAGCGGCGTCTTCCTCGGCCTTGTTCTGGCAGGATTTTTCGCGGCCCAGTTCGGCTGGATCGGCATATTGGTGTTCTGGCTGGCGGTGATCGTGATCGCGCGGTGACGCAGCTTCAGTACCCGAATGTATACAAGATATTGGTTTCTCTAATATTTTTTCGACGAAGACTCATCCAGTCGTCGCAGGGTGGCGTAAACCCCTGTACAAATGAAAGGAGACGGTTATGGAACTCATCGGAATTCTCGCAATCGGTACTCTCAGCGGTGTGATGGCCTTCGCGTATCTCAGCATTCGCGGACTAGAGAAGATGAAAGACAGCGACGAGCCGAAATCGGCCCTGTCGCGTAACGGCGCAGAACAGCGCCTGCGCGCCAGACGCGTCTGACTTCGGCCAGCCAATGGTGGAACGTAAAATGCGACCGCGGGCTCCGCGGTCGCATTTTTTTGTGTCATGTAAAGGCGCGCCTGCGCTCAGGCCACGGCAAGCTGCTTCTTGGGGTCGTAGAAGGGCCGCTGCACCACCGTCGCGCGGGTCGCGCCGGACTGCGTGAACACCTCGAACTCTGTCCCCAGTTCGGCATGCGCGATATCGACCATCGCCAGCGCGATGTTCTGCTGCAGCCGGGGCGAATAGACCGCCGAGGTGACCTTGCCGACGAACGCGCCGCCATGATTGATCTGCCAGAAGCGCGTGTTCGGCCCCTTCAGCGGCTCGCCCCCGATGATCAGGCCGACCTGCTTGCGGCTGATGCCAGTGTCGCGGATGCGCTGCAACGCGAACTTGCCGATGAAATCGGTCTCGATGTCGAGGTTCACCAGCCGGTCGAGCCCCAGTTCGTAAGGATTGGTGTCACTGTCGGCATCCGCGTGATAGGACAGCATCCCGCCCTCGATCCGCCGGATGGTCGAGGTGTGGCCGGGTTTCAGCCCGAAAGGCAGGCCCGCGGTCATGATCCGCTCCCACAGGGCATCGCCCCAGGCGGCGTCGCGCAGGTAGATCTCGTAGCCCAGCTCGCTCGACCAGCCGGTGCGCGACACGATCAGCGGGATGCCGTCGAGTTCGATCTCGCGCAGCCAGTAATAGCGCAGTTCCATGATCTCGTCGCCGAAGAGCGCGCGCATGATCTCGCCCGATTTCGGACCCTGCAACTGCAACGGCGACACGTCCGGCTCGCGGATCGTGACATCCATGCCGGAATGCACCGCCACGCCTTGCGCCCAGAGCAAAATATCGCTGTCGGCCAGTGACAGCCAGAAGTGATCCTCGGCCAGCCGCAGGCAGATCGGATCGTTGAGGATGCCGCCCTGCGCATTGGTGATCAGCACGTATTTGCACTGACCCACGGCCATTTTCGACAGATCGCGCGGCGTCAGCATCTGCACGAAGCGCGCGGCATCCGGTCCGGTGATCTCGACCTGACGCTCGACGCCCACGTCGCACAGGATCGCGGTGTTCACGAGGTTCCAGAAATTCTGTTCCGGATCGCCGAAATCGCGCGGGATATACATGTGGTTGTAGACCGAGAAACCCTGCGCGCCCCAGCGGACCGTGGCGTCGAAATAAGGCGATTTGCGTATCTGCGTGCCGAAGCCGAAGTCATCCGCGTGTGTCATGTCGTTCCCCCTCCTGTCACGGTCGGCGGCCCCGTCGGCCGCGATCCGTTCTCGAGGCGCACGATAACAAATCGCGTTAACCCTTGCGGTCCGAATCGGGGCCGGAACACAGCCCGATCAGACCAATAATCAGGCATGTGCAGCCCGTTCCGACAGGCGCGGGGCGGGCCGGTCACTCGCGCGAGGGGGCGACGAGTTTTGCAAGGTCGGGTTGCGCGGCCTTCACGGTGCGGGTCGTGAAATAGGTCACGTACCGGTCGATGCCCAGATCGGCATCCAGCAGCGAGGCCATCATCGTCTCGAACGCGGCGAGGCTGCGCACGTAGATGGTCAGCACGTAATCCATGCCGCCGCCGGTGGCGACGCAATCGGTGATCTCGTCGACATGCACGATCCAGGATTCGAACCTGTCGAAATCGGCCCTGCGGTGGTGGGTCAGCGAAACCGTCACCACCACCCGCGTGAAATCGGCGATCCGTTCGAGCGCGATATTGGCATGATAGCCGCGGATGAACCCCGCCGCCTTCAGCCGGTCGAGACGCGCCCAGCATGGCGTGGGCGACAGGTTGACGATCTCGGCCAGTCGCGTCTTGCTCAGCTGGCCGTGTTTCTGGACGGCACTGAGGATACGGATATCCGTCGCGTCGAGCCCGGATCGCTTCATGCCGCCGCCTGGGTCACTGCCGTTACCGCCTCCGCTCGATCACGTCTCGTCAAGAGAGTGTAGCGCGGCGACGGTCGGTCAAGGCGGTTCGGCACGACCAGTTTGACGTCGATCGCGTCACCGGCCGTCGCGTGGCAGGTCCGCGACCGGGCTGCAGGTCACGCCTGCCGCTCGGCCTCTGCCTCTGCCTCTGCTTCCGCCTCTGCCTCGGCTTCCGCCTTGTCGGCGGCCCAGGCCCCCGCCGCTTCGACCGCCACGACCGAGCTTGTGGGCACGACGCCCAGATAGCTGTCCGTCTCGCTCACCGGCGCGGTGGCGCGCTGCGTCATGCGGTAGAGCGCGTAAAGCGAGACCGCGCCGAAGGTCGCCCCGAGCACCAGCCAGAACGCGAACGGGCCCAGCCTCTCCATCGCCCAGCCGGTGGCGAGCGGCCCGAAGATCGCGCCGAGGCCGAAGGTGAAGACCAGCCCGCCGGACGCCGCCGGCATGTCCTCGGGGTCGAGCGCGTCGTTGGTATAGGCCAGAAACAGCGCGTAAAGCGGCGTCGTCACGCCGCCGGCAAAGAACGCCGCCGCCATCAGCGGCCACAGACCGTCCGACGGGATGAAGGACGGCAACCCGTCCCGGGCCAGCCAGCCAAGCCCGCAGGACACCGCACCGAGCAGTGACGCCCCGAAGATCAGCTTGCGTCGGTCCATGCAATCCGACAGCCAGCCGATGGGATACTGCATCAAAAGCGCCCCGGCGAAGAGCATCGCCACGAACAGCGAGATCTGCGCGACCGACAGGCCGATCTGCGACCCGAAGACCGCGCCCATCCCCGATTGCGTCGCGTAGATGCCGCCCAGCAGGAAGATCCCCACCGTCCCCAGAGGCGAGCCGCGGAACAGCTTCAAGAGCGACATCGGCCGTGCCACGTCCGTCGCGGGCACCGGGACGGCCGACAGCAGGATCGGCGCGAACGAGATCGACACCAGGATCGAGGCCCCGATGAACAGGACCGAGGTCGCCGCATCCCCGAGGTTCAGCAGGCCCTGCGCGCCGATGATCCCCAGCGTCTGCGCGATCATGTAGGCCGACAGCACCTTGCCGCGCGTCTCGTTGGTGGACGCGGCGTTGAGCCAGCTTTCGGCGGCGACGTAGATGCCCGACATGCAGAACCCGATGAGAATGCGCAGAACGGTCCAGGCCCATGGCTCGGTCAGCAGGGGAAAGGCGATCAGCCCCGCCGACATGAAACTGCCGAGCGCCGCGAAGACCCGCAGGTGCCCCACCCGCCGGATCATGATCGGCGTGATCCGCGCGCCCGACAGGAAGCCGAGGAAATAGCCCGAGGTCACGACCGACAGCTCGGCGGCCGAAAAGTTCTCTATCCCGCCGCGCAGGCCGATCAGGGTGAAATGCATGCCGTTGCCCAGCATGATGAGCACGATGCCGAGCAGAAGCGCCCAGACCCCGGCGAGAGTTTTGATCATGGCGGGGTCCTTTCCCGGATCGAGGTCGCGCCACCCTCGGTTTCGACCTGCACGTATCGCGGCCTGCTGGCACGCCGCTGCGCCGCATTAACGACAAGCCGGGTGGCCCGCGTCAACGCGGCGTTCAAACGCAGACCGGAAAAACCGCGGATTCGATGCGCGCGCGCCACCATTTCGGGCAGCCAGGCCGGGGACGGGCATGGCCGTCCCGCACGATCTTCTGGACCCTGCGAGGCCGACGGCTATCTCCCTGGGAACGACTGGATATGACGGAGGCATCATGGGACTGATTCACGCAGGCATCGCCACCAAGGCGACACTTACCGGGCTGGCCATCGGCCTGACGCTCGGCGCCGGGCTCGCGCTCGCGGCGCACGGGGCCATGGCGATGGAGGACCGCAAATGATCTTCAGATTGGCAAAAAGCGCAGCCCTTCACACGGCCGGCGGCGTGTTGTTCGGTGTCACGGCGGCTCTCGCGGCCTGCACGGTGGCGCAGGCGGTGCAACGCGGGCGGTTGTGCACGCGGACCGGCACGGGCGGGCTCGACGATGTGCCGCGCGCCGCGCCCTCGGACCCCAAGGCGACCGACCCGTCGACGGTCTAGCGCGGCAAGGGCGCGCCCGGCGCCCAAGCATCCTCATCGCCTGCCCACGCATACCGAAACGGCAGGCACACCGGAAAGGCCCGCCATGACCCGTGAAGCGCCCGCATGGGCCGTCGATCTTGGCGAACTGCATGCGCAGGTCTGGACGCGACTGCTGCGCGGCGTGCATGACCGCCATGCGCCCGCGCGCCACCCGACGCTTGCAACCGTCCGCGCGGATGGCCTGCCGCAGGCCCGCACGGTCGTGTTGCGGGCCGCCGACAAAGAGGCCGCGACGCTCGACATCCACACTGACCTGCACTCTGCCAAGGTGGCGGAACTGCGCGAAAATCCATTGGCCGCGCTGCATGTCTGGGACGCCTCGGCGCATCTGCAAACGCGGATCGAGGCCGGGGTCGCGATCCTGTCGGGTGCGGATGCCACCGGGATCTGGGAGCGCGTGCCCGCGCCCTCGCGCACCGCCTATGGCAGCACGCCCGCGCCCGGCCAGCCTATCCCCGACGATCTGGCCTATGACAAACGGCCCGAGCAGGCCGCGTTCGCCGTGCTGCGCCTGTCGGTGCGCGCCATTGACGCGCTGCATCTCGGCCCCGATTACCGGCGCGCGCGGTTCGTGCGCGGCGACGGTTGGGCGGGCCAGTGGCTGGCCCCCTGACCTCTCGGCCGGTCCGGATGTTGCCACCCGCCGCATAGCGTCTTGTTTTTCCCCGCTGACCTCGTCAGACTGCGGCGCAATCGTCCGCCGAGGATTATCGAGGGTAGATGCCTGACACCGGATCAGCCTCAGCGGAGGTGACGGCCACGGACCGCGATGACGGTCGCGATCTGGCACTCTCGGGCATCCTGACAGTCGAGACGCTGGCGCGGCTTCAGCCCAGGCTCGACGCGCTGACCGCAGCACCCACCCGCATCGACCTGTCGGGCGTCACGAAACTGGATACCGCGGGCGCGTGGGCCATCGCCACGCTGCGACGACGGCTGGAGGACGCGGGTCATGACGCCGCCCTGCACGGAATCGATCCCTCGCATGCCGACCTGCTGAAGACGGTCGCCGCCGCCCTGCCCGACATCCCCGAGACCGAGGTGACCCCGCCGACCTGGACCGACCGGCTGGAGACTGTCGGGCGCGGCGTCGCGGGTGGCGGCGCCTTCGCGCTGGAGCTGACGGGCTACCTGGGGATTTTCCTTGCCCGGCTTGGCCGGTCTTTCATTCACCCGCGCCAGTTCCGCCTGACCGCATTGGTGCATCACTGCCAGGAGGTCGGGCTGCGCGCGGTGCCGATCGTGGCGCTGATGGCGTTCCTGATCGGCGTCGTTCTGGCCTTCCAGGGCTCGGCCCAGCTGCGCCAGTTCGGGGCCGAGGTCTTTGTCGTGGACCTGATCGCCATCTCGATCCTGCGCGAGCTGGGCATCCTGCTGACCGCGATCATCGTCGCCGGGCGCACCGCCTCGGCCTTCACCGCCGCCATCGGCTCTATGAAGATGCGCGAGGAGATCGACGCGATGCGCACCCTCGGCATCGACCCGGCGATGGCGCTGTTCGTGCCGCGCATCCTCGCGCTGCTGCTGATGCTGCCGATCCTCGGGCTGATCGCCAACATCACCGGGCTGCTCGGCGGCGCGATCATGTCGTGGATCGAGCTCGACATCTCGCCGGCGATGTTCCGCACGCGGCTGGTCGAGGGCACCGATATCAGCCACGTGATCGTCGGCATGGTCAAGGCGCCGGTCTTTGCCATCATCATCGGCGTGGTGGGCTGCCATGCGGGAATGAAGGTCGGCAGCAACGCGGAATCCCTGGGCCGGATGACATCCAGCGCGGTGGTCACGGCGATCTTCGCGGTGATCGTCGCGGATGCGCTGTTCTCGATCTTCTTCGCGCAGATGGGGGTGTGATGGACCGCGAGGCGATCATATCCGTGCACGGCCTGCGCAACCAGTTCGGCCGCAATGTCGTGCATGACAACCTCGATCTCGATGTGTGGCGCGGCGAGGTTCTGGGCGTCGTCGGCGGGTCCGGGACCGGCAAATCGGTGCTTCTGCGCAGCATCGTCGGGCTGTTGCAGCCAAAGGCGGGCCATATCGAGATGTTCGGCATCGACGCGCTGGCCGCCGACGAGGAAACGCGGATCGCCCTCGACAGCCGCAACGGGGTGATGTTCCAGGATGGCGCCCTTTTCTCGTCGCTGACGGTGCGCGAGAATGTCGAGGTGCCGCTGCGGGCGATCCCCGACCTGACGCCGGAGCTGCGCCACGCGCTCGCCGATCTCAAGATCTCGATGTCGGGCCTGCCATGGATCGCCGGCGACAACTACCCGTCCGAGCTGTCGGGCGGCATGCGCAAACGCGCCGGGCTGGCGCGGGCGCTGGCGCTGGATCCGGAAATCGTCTTTCTCGACGAGCCGACCGCGGGGCTCGACCCCATCGGGGCGTCGGATTTCGACACGCTGATCCGGGGATTGTCGCAGCAGCTTGGGCTGACGGTGTTTCTCGTCACGCATGACCTCGATACGCTGCATGCGACCTGTGACAGGATTGCAGTTCTGGCCGAGAAACGCGTGCTTGTCACCGGGACCATGTCCGAGATGCTGGACGTCGATCACCCGTGGGTGCATGAGTATTTTCACGGCCCGAGGGCCCGCGCCGCGATCGACGCCAAGGACAGGACCGACTGACGACATGGAAACACGTGCAAATTACGTGCTGATCGGGGCTTTCGCATTGGCGGGGTTCTTCGGGATTCTCGGCTTCCTGCTATGGTTCGCGCAGTACGAGCTCGACCGCCAGTTCGATTATTACGATGTGCGGTTCTCGTCCGTCTCGGGGCTGTCGCGCGCCTCCGAGGTGCGGTTTTCGGGGCTGCCGGTCGGCCAGGTCGTGGATGTGCGGCTGGCGCCGGAACGCGACGGCACGGTGCTGGTGCGTCTCGAGGTGCAGGGCAACACCCCGGTGCGGACCACCAGCGTCGCGACCATCGAATCCATGGGCGTGACGGGCGTGTCCTATGTCGGCATCACCTCGGGCGATCCGGGCTCGCCGCTGCTGACCGCAGAGGAGGAGGGCGCGATCCCCAGGATCGAGGCCGGCCGGTCGGTCCTGCAAAGCCTGACGGAAGACGCCCCGCGGATCATCGAGGAGGCGGTCTCGGTGCTGGAGAACGTGGGCCAGTTGCTGAACGAGGAGAACCAGCAGAAGGTGCAGCAGATCCTCGACAATCTCGCCGCCTCCTCGGGGGACCTCTCGCAGGCCCTGACCGAGTTCTCGGGCGTCAGCCGGACCATCGCCACCGCCACCGACGACATCGCAAGCTTCACCGGCAAGCTCGACCCGGTGGTCATCGCGGTCGAGGACACGCTGGACAATCTCGACACCACGCTCGGCGCGCTGACCTCGCTCTCGGGCCGGATCGAGACATCGCTCGACGTGGCCGATGACGCGTTGCAAAGCGGGCGCGGCGCGCTCGACGCGGCCGAGACGTTCATGACCGGCGAGTTGCAGTCGCTGTCGCAGGACCTGGTGGCGACGACGCAGTTCGTGCGCGAACAGACCGAAACCCTGGTGACCGACGCGCGCGGCATGGTGCGCGAATTCTCGGCCGCCGGCAGCGCCGCCACGCAGCGCCTGACAGAGGCCGAGGGCACCTTGCGCGCGACGGATCAGGCCATCGACCGGCTGATCGGCACGATGGACACGATCGAGGCGGCAAGCCTGTCCTTCGACGACCTGATCACCAAGGATGGCAGCGCGCTGGTCTCCGAGACGCGGACGATGATCGAGAACGCCGACCGCGCGGTCGCCGCCGTGAACAGCGTGGCCGAAACTGATCTGCCGGCCATCGTCTCGGATATCCGCGAGGCGACGGGGACCGTGAACCGCGTCGTCGCAGAGGTCGGCACGCGCTTGACCGATGCGACCGGCAAGATCGACGGGCTGGCCGACGATGCCGCGACGACCATGCAACAGGTGACAGAGACCTTCGCCAACGCCAACCAGACACTGGCGGCGATCGATCAGGCGCTGGTCACCGGCGAACGCAGCCTGGAGGCCGCCGAACGCGCGTTTTCCAGCGCCGACAGGGTCATGAACGAGGATGTCGAGGCGATCACCGGCGATCTGCGCCGCGTGATGCAGCGGCTGGATGGCGCCATTGCGCAGGTTTCCGACGACATACCCGGCATCACCGCCGATCTGCGCGACGCCGCCGAGACGGCCAACCGCGCCTTCGAGGAGGTCGGCCAGTTGGTCGCGCAGGCGGGCCCGTCGGTGCAGGAGTTCACGGGGTCGGGCCTGCCGCAATACACAAGGCTGGCGGGCGAGACCCGCGCCCTCATCGACACTCTCGAACGCATCGCCCGGCAGATCGAGCGTGACCCCGCGCGGTTCTTCCTCAACCGCCAGACACCGGAGTTCCGAAGATGATCCCCAAACGCCGCGCCCTGCCCCTGCTCGCCGCCATGATGCTGAGCGGCTGCGCGGCGATCACCGCGATCGGCGACGCCACCACGCCGCTGCAGGCCTACGAGCTGCGCGCGCCCGCCGAGATCCCCGCCGTGCAGGGCCGCCTGCAGCGCGACCTTGTGATCGAGACACCGACCACCAGCGGCGCGCTCGATACCGACCGGATCATGATCCGGCCCGCCCCGTTCCAGGCGGCGTATCTGCCGCAGGCCCGCTGGACCGACGCTGCGCCGGTGATGCTGACCACGCTGATGGTGCGCGGTTTCGAGGATACCGGCGGGCTGCGCTATGTCGGGCGCCGGCCGCTTGGCGGCACCGCCGATTACACGCTGATCTCCGAGCTGACGGATTTCCATGTCGAACTGGGAGATGACGGCGAAACGGTCACCGCGCGGTTCCGGCTGTCGGCACAGCTGGTGCGCGGCGACGACATGGCGATCCTCGGCAGCCGCACCGTACAGGCCCGCACCACCGTGCCGTCGACCGACACCGCAGAGGTGGTCGCCGGCCTCGACGCGGTCACCACCCGCGCGCTGCGCGAGTTGACGGTCTGGGCCTTGGGCCGCATGGGCCTGCGCGTCGCCGGCTGAGCCTGCGACCGCCGGCTTGGGTGATCGGACATCGCCGCCTGCCGACCATCGCCGGACAAGAGAGCCCCCGCGCGCATGGAACTTGCGCGCAAGAATGCGGCACGGGAAAATTGCTGCGCCTGCGAAGCGTTTTCTGCACGTGCATCATTGCCGTTACATCTGTAGGGTACGCAGCAAAGATCAGGCAATCGCAGGTGACCTATGGCCGACCCGGCGCAATCGAATGACATCCACTCTGCATATGCAGATTTCCTCGACCGCATGGCGCGCATGGCGATCGGCAAGACCACCGGCGGGATGGCGCCCTCGACGCTGTGGTCGGCAATGGCGGACTGGGCCGTGCATCTCGGCACCGCCCCCGGCAAGCAGGCCACGCTGTCGGAAAAGGCCATGCGCGCGCCGGGCCTCGTCGCGGCCCGCCTGTTCGAGCCCGACACCGCGCTGCCGGTCACGGATGACCGCCGCTTTTCGTCAGAGCTTTGGGACACGCCGCCCTATTCGGTGATGCGCGACAGTTTCCTCTTGACCGAGGACTGGTGGCAATCGGCCACCACCGGCGTGCGCGGCATGATGCCGGGCAACGAGGCCGCGCTGAGCTTCGCGGTGCGCCAGGCGCTCGACACCGTGTCGCCGACGAATTTCCCGCATCTCAACCCCGAGGTGCTGACCCGGGCGCGCGACACCCACGGCGCAAGCGTGGTGCAGGGGCTGATGAACACCGCCGCGGATGTCGCCGGCCGGGTCACACCCGGAACCGCCGAGCCGCAGACCCCGCCCGAGCTGACCGTCGGCGCCGGCCTTGCCGCGACCCCCGGAAAGGTCGTCGCCCGCAGCCATCTGGCCGAGCTGATCCAGTACACTCCGACCACCGAAAACGTACATCCCGAACCCGTCCTGATCGTGCCGGCATGGATCATGAAATACTACATCCTCGATCTCTCGGCGCATAATTCCATGGTGTCCTGGCTGGTCGATCAGGGGTATACCGTGTTCATGATCTCGTGGCGCAATCCCGGCGCCGAGGACCGCGATCTGGGGATGCAGGACTATCTCGACCAGGGCCCGCGCATGGCGCTGGACGCCATCGAGGCGATCACCGGGTCGCGCCGCATCCATGCCACGGGCTATTGCCTTGGCGGCACGCTTCTGGCGATCCAGGCAGCGGCGATGAAGCGCGAGGGCGACGACAGGCTTGCGTCGATGACGCTGCTGGCCGCCCAGGTGGATTTCTCGGAGCCGGGCGAACTGGCGCTGTTCGTGTCCGAGGCGCAGGTGGCGCTGCTCGAGGATCTGATGGCGCAGCAGGGCTATCTCGACGGCAACCAGATGGCCGGGGCGTTCACCATGCTGCGCTCGAACGATCTGGTCTGGTCGCGGCTGATCCACGAAAAGATGATGGGCGAGCGGGCCGAGCCCAACGACATGATGGCCTGGAATGCCGACACGACGCGGATGCCCTACAGGATGCATTCGGAATACCTGCGCGGCCTGTTCCTGGAAAACCGGCTGTCGCACGGGAAATACCGGATCGACGGGAAAACCGTGTCGCTCAGCGATCTCGACCTGCCGATCTGCGCCGTGGGCACCGAGAAGGACCATGTCGCGCCGTGGACTTCGGTCTACAAGATCCACCACCTGACGGATGCCGACATCACCTTCGTGCTGACCAATGGCGGGCACAATGCCGGCATCATCTCGGAACCGGGCCACCGGCACCGGCACTACCGGATGGCGACGACGCCGCATGCCGGGCGTTACCTCGATCACGAGGCGTGGTGCGACGCGACCCCGGTGACCGAGGGGTCGTGGTGGCTGGGCTGGGCCGACTGGCTGCAGGCCCGCTCGGGCGCGCGCACGGCCCCGCCGCCGACCGGCCGGCCCGAGGCGGGATACCCGGTGCTGGACGCGGCGCCCGGACAATATGTCTTTCAGATGTGAGGAGAGGCCATGATACTGGAAAACCGGATCGGACTTGTCGTTGGCGTGGCCAACGAGCACTCGATCGCGACGGGCTGCGCGCGGGCCTTCGCCCGCGAGGGCGCGACGCTAGCAATGACCTACGTGAACGACCGCGCGCTGCCGCATGTGCAGCCGGTGGCCGATGAAGTGGGCGCGGCCGAACTGATGCCACTCGACCTGTCGGTGCCATCGCAGATCGACGCGGTCTTCGACACCATCGCGCAACGCTGGGGGCGGCTCGATTTCCTGCTGCATTCGGTCGCCTACTGCCCCAAGGAGGATCTGCACGGCCGGGTTGTCGATTGCTCGGCCGACGGGTTCGCGCAGGCGATGGACATCTCGTGTCATTCCTTCCCGCGCCTCGTGCGCAAGGCCGAGCCGTTGATGCTGGATGGCGGCAGCCTGCTGACTGTCAGCTATTACGGCGCCGAGAAGGTCGTGGACAATTACAACATCATGGGGCCGGTCAAGGCCGCGCTCGAAGCGGTCACCCGCGAGGTCGCGACCGAACTGGGCCCGCAGGGGATCCGTGCCAACGTCCTGTCGCCCGGCCCCATCGCCACGCGCGCGGCCTCGGGGATCGAGCATTTCGACGCGCTCATGCAGGATGCCCGAGAGCACGCGGCGCAGAAGCGGCTGGTCACCATCGACGAGGTCGGAGAGACGGCGGCGTTCCTCGCCTCGGACCGGGCGTCGGGCGTCACCGGCAGCATCTGCTATATCGACGGAGGCCGGCATGCCCGAATCTGACGACACCACCCCCGATCGGATCGAGAACCGCACGCTGGACGAGCTGGGAATCGGCGACAGCGCCGAGATGGTGCGGGTGCTGGCCCAGGAGGATATCGAGCTTTTCGCGGTGATGTCGGGCGACGTGAACCCCGCGCATCTGGACGCGGACTATGCCGACGATACCCAGTTTCACCACGTCGTGGCACATGGCATGTGGGGCGGCGCGCTGATCTCGGCGGTGCTGGGCACGCGCCTGCCGGGACCTGGCACGATCTACACCGACCAGTCGCTGCATTTCAAACGCCCGGTGGCCATCGGCGACAGCGTCACCGTGCGCGTCACGGTGGCCGAGATCGACCGCGACAGCGGCAAGGTGACCCTCGATTGCCTGTGCCGCAACCAGCATGGCGCGGTGGTGATCGACGGCCGCGCCGAGGTGCTGGCGCCGCGCCACAAGATCAGCCGCGCGACCGCGACCCTGCCGACGGTGCGGATGCACAAGCCCGGCGCGCGGTTCAACGCGCTTGTCGAACAGGCGCACGAACTGCCCCCCATGCCGACGGCGGTGGTGCATCCCTGCGACAGCCTCAGCCTGCTGGGCGCGATCCAGGCGCAGCAGGCCGGCCTGATCGAGCCGTTCTGGGTCGGCCCCCGCGCCAAGATCGAGGCCACGGCCTCGGATGCCGGGGTGACGCTGGAGACCGACCGCATCATCGACGCGGCCCACAGCCACGGCGCCGCCGAGGCCGCGGTGGCGCTGGTGCGCGAGGGCCGGGCAGAGGCGCTGATGAAGGGCAAGCTGCACACCGACGAGTTGCTCGAGGCCGTCCTCGATCGCGACGCGGGGCTGCGCACCGAACGGCGGCTCAGCCACGTCTTTGCGCTCGACGTGCCGGATCACGAGCGGCTTCTCTTCATCACCGATGCGGCGATCAACATCGCGCCGGATCTTCCCACGCTCGCCGATATCGTGCAGAATGCGCTGGATCTGGCCATCGCGCTCGGGATCGAGACGCCCCGCGCCGCGATCCTGTCGGCGGTCGAGACTGTGACCTCGAAGCTGCCCTCGACGCTGCTGGCCGCCTCGATCTGCAAGATGCACGACCGCGGTCAGATCACCGGCGGGCTGGTCGACGGGCCGCTGGCCTTCGACAACGCGATCTCGCCCGAGGCGGTCAAGGCCAAGGGCATCACCTCGGACGTGGCGGGCCTGGCCGATATCCTGGTCGCGCCGAACCTCGAAAGCGCGAACATGATCTCGAAACAGCTCATCCATCTGGCCGATGCCGAGGCCGCGGGCGTGGCCCTCGGCGCGCGGGTGCCGATCATGCTGACCAGCCGCTCCGACAGCGTCGCCGCGCGGCTTGCCTCGGCGGCGCTGGCGCGGCTATTGGCGGCGGCGGATGCGAAGGTGCCCGCCTGATGGCAGGTGTGGTGCTGATCCTGAATACCGGCTCTTCCAGCGTCAAGTTCGCCCTGCACGACGCCACCGGCCACGACCGCATCGCCCACGGCGCGATCGAAGGGGTGGGCCGCACGCCCGACCTGACGCTGAAGACCGGCAATGACCGCCAGACCCTGCATCCCGATCCGGGCCGGGGCAGCGACATGGGCGCGCTGATCGACTGGCTGCTGGCCACGCTCGACGCCCGCCTGGGTCCGCTGGACCTGGTGGGCGCGGGGCACCGCGTGGTGCATGGCGGACAGGATTTTGACGCGCCGGCGCGGATCACCGACGCCGTCCTGACCCGGCTCGACGCGCTGTGCCCGCTGGCGCCCGGGCACCAGCCCTACAACATCATGGGCATTCGGGCGGTCGCCGCGCGCTGGCCCGACTGTCCGCAGATCGCCTGTTTCGACACCGCGTTCCACCGCAGCCGCCCGCGCCACGCGCAGCTTTTCGCGCTGCCGCGGGCGCTGTCGGACGAGGGCATCCTGCGCTACGGCTTTCACGGGTTGTCCTACCAGCATATCGCGGCCCGACTGCCCGAGGTCTTGGGGCCGACCATGGCGAAAGGCCGCGTGATCGTCGCCCATCTGGGCAGCGGCGCCAGCCTGTGCGCCATGCGGCGCGGGCAAAGCCTGGACACCACGATGGGGTTCACGGCGCTGGACGGGCTGATGATGGGCACGCGCTGCGGGCAGATCGACCCCGGCGTGCTGCTCCACCTGATGCGCGAAAAGGGGATGGACGCCGATGCACTGGAACACCTGCTCGGCCGCGAAAGCGGCCTGCTGGGCGTGTCGGGGATCAGTTCGGACATGCGCGACCTTCTGGGCAGCGACGCGCCCGAGGCGGCCGAGGCCGTGGCGCTTTTTGTGCACATGATCCAGCGCCAGATCGGCGCGCTGACCGCAACCCTTGGCGGGCTGGATGCGCTGGTCTTCACCGCCGGGATCGGCGAACGGTCGGCAGAGGTCCGGTCCAAGGTCATGGCGGGGCTGGGCTGGCTGGGACTGGCGCCCGACGAAGACGCGAATGCAGCCAACGAGACGCGGATTTCCACATCCGAAAGCCGCGTCACCGCCGCGATGATCCCCACCGATGAAGAGGGCGTGATCCTGCGCGCGCTGCTGGAGATGAGGGGCTGACCGCCCCTCAAACCCCGTCGATCATAGCACGTAGCGGCTGAGATCGGTGGATTTCATCAGCTCGCCAAGGTTCGCGTCGACGAAATCCGCATCCACCGTCACCGTCTCGCCGGTGCGGTCGGGCGCGGTAAAGCTCAGTTCTTCGAAGACCCGCTCCATTACCGTGTAAAGCCGGCGCGCGCCGATATTCTCGACCGACTGGTTGACCTCTGCGGCGATCCGCGCGAGCGCCGAAATGCCGTCCTCGGTGAAGGTCACGGTGACCTCCTCGGTGGCCATCAGGGCGCTGTATTGCCGCGTCAGCGCGTTGTCGGTCTCTGTCAGGATGCGCACGAAATCGACCTCGGTCAGGGCGCGCAACTCTACCCGGATGGGCAGACGCCCCTGCAATTCGGGCAGCAGGTCCGACGGCTTGGCGGTGTGAAACGCCCCCGAGGCGATGAAGAGGATATGATCGGTCTTGACCGCGCCATGCTTTGTGCTGACGGTGGTGCCCTCGATCAGCGGCAGCAGGTCGCGCTGCACGCCCTCGCGCGACACCTCGCCGCCGCGCGCCTCGGACTTGGCGCAGACCTTGTCGATCTCGTCGAGAAACACGATGCCGTTCTCTTCCACGGATTCAAGCGCGGTGCGATTGACCGTCTCGTCATCCAGAAGCTTGTCGGCCTCTTCGCCGATCAGCAGGTCGTGGCTGTCGGCGACACTGACCCGCTTGGTCGTGGTGCGCCCGCCGAACGCCTTGCCGAAGAGATCGCCGAGGTTCATCATCTGGGCGCCCGGCTGGCCGGGAATTTCCATGCCCCCCAACGGGTTCGAGGTATCCGAGACCTCGATATCGATCATCGTGTCGTCGAGCTGCCCGTCGCGCAGCTTCTTGCGGAACATCTCGCGCGTGCCCTCGCGGGCATCCTCGCCGGCGATGGCGGTGATCACGCGTTCCTCCGCCGCGGCCTCGGCGCGGGCCTTGACGTCCTCGCGCATCCACTCGCGGGTCTGGGTGATGGCGCTGTCCACCAGATCGCGGATGATCTGTTCGACATCGCGCCCGACATAGCCAACTTCGGTGAATTTCGTGGCCTCTACCTTGATGAAGGGCGCACGGGCCAGCTTGGCCAGACGGCGGCTGATCTCGGTCTTGCCGACGCCGGTGGGGCCGATCATCAGGATGTTCTTGGGATACACCTCGTCGCGCAGATCGTCCGCAAGCTGCTTGCGCCGCCAGCGGCTGCGCAAGGCAACGGCGGTCGCGCGCTTGGCCTCTTTCTGGCCGATGATGAAGCGGTCAAGCTCCGAGACGATCTCGCGCGGGGTCAGGTCGGTCATTTCGAAATGGTCTCCACCGTCAGGTTGCCGTTGGTGTAGATGCAGATATCGGCGGCGATGGCCATGGCCTTGCGGGCGATCTCCTCGGCCGAGAGGTCGGTCTTGTCTGACAGCCCGCGTGCGGCGGCGAGGGCGAAGTTGCCGCCCGATCCGATGGCGGCGACATCATGCTCGGGTTCCAGCACGTCACCGGCGCCGGTGATGACGTATAGCTGGTCGCCATCGGTGACGATCAGCATCGCCTCGAGCTTTTGCAGGTACTTGTCGGTGCGCCATTCCTTGGCGAGATCGACGCAGGCGCGCTGCAACTGTCCGGGTGTCGCCTCGAGCTTGGTCTCCAGCCGCTCCAGCAGGCTGAACGCGTCGGCGGTCGATCCGGCAAAGCCCGCGACAACGTCATAGCCGCCGGGGCTGAGCCTGCGCACCTTGCGCGCGCTTCCCTTGATCATCGTCTGGCTGAGGGTGACCTGCCCGTCGCCCGCGACGACAACCTCGCCGCCCCTGCGCACACCGATGATCGTGGTGCCGTGCCAGCCGGGAAAATCGCTCATGTTCGGGGCTCCTTTCGGTGTGGCGGGCGCGCGCGTGGACTGCGGGCCGGGAAGGAAAAAAGGGGCCGAGCGCATCCGCCAGCCCCCTCGTGCATCGCTGTCGCGGATCAGATGCTGTCTTCGATCCAGCTTTGCAGCGCGGCCTTGGGGGCTGCGCCCGCGCGGTTCGACACGACCTCGCCATTCTTGAAGATGAAGAGCGCCGGGATGCCGCGCACGCCCATCGAGGCGGCGGCGTTGGGGTTGCTGTCGACATCGACCTTGGCGACCTTGATCCGGCCGTTCATCTCGTTGGCCAGTTCCTCGAGGGCCGGGCCGATCTGCTTGCAGGGACCGCACCATTCGGCCCAGAAATCCACCACGACGGGGACATCGGAATTCTTCACTTCGGCGTCGAATGTGGCGTCGGTTACGGCAACGGTGGCCATGTCTGTGCTCCTCGCGTTTCGGGTTCAGATTGTAAGTATGGAGCCGGGCGCGGCGCGTCAAGCGATCCCGGCGGATTCGAGCGCCGCGGTCACGGAAGCGTGCGGCAGCCGCATCAGCGTCGCGGTGCGGGTCCAGAGAAGCGCCGTCTCGATCCGCCGGTCGGGGTAAAGGGCGCCGAGCGCGTGCGCATAGGCGCCCATCTGCCGCAAGAGGCCCTCGGGGCAGTCGGCCACGACATCGGGCACCATGGCGTTGGTCTTGAAATCCACCGCCAGCACGTGATCGGGCCCGACGATCAGCCGGTCGATGGTGCCATGCAGCCGCTGGTCCCCTAGATCCGCGGTGATCGACACCTCGGTCAGTGCGTCGCCGGCGAAAAGCGGCGCGAGGCTGGGCTTGGTCAGCACCTTTTCCGCCTCGGCCAGCAGCAGCGCCAGTTCCGCCCCCGTGGCCGCATCGGCACCATTGGACAACAGGCGCGCGGCGGTGGCCGGCCACTCGGCGGCGGGGACCTGCGGCAGGAATTCCAGCAGGCGGTGCACCTGCCGGCCACGTCGCTTGGCGGCGTCCTCGTCAAGGCCGTCCTCGCCCGGCAGCGCCTTGGTACCGCCCAGTTCCGACGGGCTGAGCGTCGTGGCGCGCGGGGGTGCAGGCGGCGCGGGCTGGGCGAAGATCGGGTCGAGGGTGGAGGCTTCAGGCGCGGTCGGCGCGGCACCCTCCGCGCGCGTTCCGGGCGCGGGCCAGTCCCCGTGTTGCAGGCGCAGGCCGGGCCCGTCGGCGAAGTCATGCGCCGCGGCGCCCGCGCCTTCCATCCCGCGGCGGATCTTGTCGTACCAGGTCGTGCCCGGCCGGCCCGGATCGCCATGTGCTGCGACGATCAACCAGGTCTCGGCGCGGGTCATGGCAACGTAGAGGAGGCGGTCGCGTTCCGCCTCCTGTGCGGCGCGCGCGGCTGCGATGGCATCACCGATCACCCCCGGCATCTCCGTTGCCGGACCGGTCCAGAGAGGCACCTCGCCCGCCGTCACGATCTGCGGCGTGGGCGCGGCGCGCCATGGGCCGGTTTCGGGCAGGATCACCACCGGCGCCTCCAACCCCTTGGCGCCGTGCACCGTCATCACCCGGATGCGGTCGCCGGCGCTGTCCATCTGGCGCTTGATCTCGAGGTCGTCGGTCTCCATCCACACCAGGAACCCGGTCAGGCTGTCGACGGCGCGCTGCTCGTAGGCAATCGCCTGGGACAGAAGCGCGTCGATGCCGTCCTCGGCCTCGCGCCCCAGCCGGGCCAGCAGATGACGCCGCCCGTCATGGCGCGTGAGGATGCGTTCGATCAGCTCGAACGGGCGTAGGTAGTCGACGTGGTCGAAAAGATCGTCGATCACCGCCATCTCGGCGGGAAACCCGGCCCGGCGGTTACGCAGGGTCTGCCACAGGTAGCGTTCCTCGCGGCCCTGCGCGAGGTCGTAAAGCTGCGCCTCGGACCAGCCGAAAAGCGGCGATTTCAGCGCGGTGGCCAGCGACAGATCGTCCTCGGGCGTCGACAGGAACGCCAGCAATGCGCCGAGATCGCGCACCGCGAGTTCGGCACCGACCTTGAGCCGGTCCGCCCCGGCGATCGGCAGGCCTTGAGCCTTGCACTCGCGGATGATCTCGTGAAAGAGGGCCGAGCGGCGGCGCACGAGGATCAGGAAATCCCCGGCCGTGACGAGCCGGAATCCCGACGACGCGTCATTGTCGGGGATCATCTCGCCGCGGTCGAGCATCGCGCGCATCTCGGCCGCCACGCGGCGCGCCAGCAGGATCGCCGGATCGGACGCGCCACGGATATCGACGGGCTGATGCCAGGCGGGCGGATCTTCGGTGTCGGGTTTTTCAACCACCGGCCACAGATCGACCCGGCCGGACATGGCCTCGAAGAACGCCTTGTGGCGTTCCTCGGGCGCAAAGCCGCTACCCGCGCTGTCGTCGAAACAGCAATCGACACAGGTCAGGATCGCGCGCGACGAGCGGAACGACCACGCCAGCACCCGCGATTGCAGCGGCGTACCCGTGGCGGCAAGCCGGTCGGCGAAGTCGCGCTGCATACGGTCGAATTCGCGCGGGTCGGCGCCCTGGAAGGAATAGATCGACTGCTTCTTGTCGCCCACAACGAAGATCGTGCGGGCCGTGTCGGGGCGCGCGCCCTGCCCGGACGTGAATTCCTGCGCCAGACGCTCGATCACCTGCCATTGCACGGGGCTGGTATCCTGCGCCTCGTCGACAAGGATGTGGTCGATGCCGCCATCGAGGCGGTAAAGCACCCAGGCCGCGACGCGCCCATCGGTCAGCAGATCGCGCGCGGACAGGATCAGGTCGTCGAAATCCAGCCAGCCGCGCAGCTGCTTGGCGCGCGCGTAAGCGGGCAAAAAGGCCTGCGCGAAATCATGCAGCGCGCGGGTCTTCTGCATCGCGGCGAGGGCGAGGCGCGCGGCGCGGGCCTCTTCGACGCGGGCCATCCACTGCTCGATCCGGTCGATCACATCGCCCAGGGATTCGCGCGTGGCTTTTGTGGGAAACGTACCGATCTTGGCCGAAAACGGCGCTTTCGCGCTCGCCCCGGTCAGGAAGACATCCTCGAGCACCGGCAGCGCGCCTTGATCCAGCGCGCCGAGGCCCGCCAGCTTTGCCGCGGCCTTGGTGTCATTGGACGATCCGGCCTTCAGCGCCGCGATCAGCCGGTCGAGCAGCGCGGCCTCGTCGCCGAGACACACGCGCGCCGCGATATCGGCCATCGTGGCCCCCTCGGGCTGGCCGAAAAGCGTTGCGAGATCGGCATCGCTGACCCCTTGGGCGAACGCGGCGCGGTGGCGCGCGATCTCGGACGTCAGCGCGTCGAAGCTGTCGCCGGAATAGTGCCGCGCCATCGCATGCACCGCGCCGGCCTGCGGCCCGGAGGCCAGATCCTCGACGATCTCGGACCGCAGAAGGCGCGCGGTGCGGTCCTCCATCTCCGCAAATTGCGGCGTCACGCCGGCCTCGAGCGGGAAGCGGCGCAGCAGGGCGGCGCAGAACGAGTGAATCGTCTGGATGCGCAAGCCGCCGGGCGTCTCGATCGCCTGCGCGAAGAGACGCCGGGCGCGGCGCAGTATTCCTGCGTTGATCATGCCCTCGTGGCCCAGATCGCGCAGGGCATCGCGCAGCGCGGCGTCGCCCAGCATCGCCCACCCCCCGAGACGGTCGAAAAGCCGGTTCTGCATCTCGCTGGCGGCGGCCTTTGTGTAGGTCAGGCACAGTATGTGCTGCGGGTTCACCCCGTCCAGTAGCAGCCGCGCCACACGGTCGGTCAGCACCCGCGTCTTGCCCGACCCGGCATTGGCCGACAGCCAGGTCGACAGGTCCGGGCGCGCGGCCTCGACCTGCGCCTGACTGGCGGCATCGCGCGCGGTCATCGCCCCACCCCGCTCTCATCCGGCGGATCGGTCATGTCCCATTCGCGGAACCGCGACAGCTGATCGTAATCGCCGCGCTCGTCGGCGCTATGCGGCGCGCGGCGCGCGACGTAGCCCTTCTCGGGCGCCTGGTAGGCCGCGATCAGTTCCTTGAACTCGGCCCAGACGCGATCGGGGGGCTCGTCACCCAGCGGCGCGTCGACCTCTTTCGGCCCGCCAAGCCCGATGAAGGTCGCGCGTCGCACCCGCACCGGGCCAAGCCCCTCGAACGCGCCACGTTCGGCCATCGCCGCCTCGAGCAGCAATTGCTTGTCGAAGCTTTTCTGTTCCTTCGCCGTCGGCGGCGCGCCGGTCTTGTAGTCGTAGATGCAAAGCCCTCCCTGCGCGTCGAGATCGAGCCGGTCGGCCTTGGCCGACAGCGCGAAGCCCAGTTCGGGGATCTCGGCGCGGCCGCGGGTCTCGAAATGGCGCGGCTGCGCGATCCGGCGGCGCTCCGCCTCGGTCTCGATAAACCAGTCCGCTACGCGCTCCAGCCGCGCCAGCCACAACGCGCGCGCCTCGGCCCAGGGCACGTGCCGGTCCAGAACCTCCGCGGCCTCCAACAGCAGCGCGGCGCGCGTACCGCGTCCGGGATCGTCGCAGGACGCCTTCACGAACCGTTCGAGCACCTCGTGCAGCACGGTGCCGCGCAGCAATGCGTCGGGCACCTTCATCAACGGATCGAGCGGGCGCAGCCGCAGCACGTGGCGCGCGTAGATCGCATAGGGGTCGCGGATCAGCCGCTTTATTTCCGTGACGCTCAGGTGATCGGGGCGCGCATTGACAGGCGGCGCCGGCGCGGGGCGCGGGGCGCGCGGCACCTCCTCGGGGGTCTCCAGCGCCGCCACCCGGTCCAGCCAGACCCGGCCCCGGTCGCGCATCGCGGCAAGCGCCGCCTTGCCCCCTTGCTCGGGCAGCCCGCCCAGCAGGTTCTGCACTCGGTTGAGCCAGCGCGACACCACCGTTTCGGCATCGTCGGACCGGACCGAGCGTGTCAGCCAGACCTCTTTCGCCGCCACCGCCTGCTGGAAATCATGCGCCGAGAGGCCGATCCGCCGTTCGGGCAAGAGCAGCCCCGCCCGGTGGCGCAGGGACCGGTTCAGCCACGGGTCCGGCGCAGGCGCCTCGGGCCAGCTGCCCTCGTTGAGACCGGCGAGGATCAGCAGATCGGCGCCCTGCACCCGCGCCTCGAGCGTGCCCCAGATCAGGATATTCGGATGCGGCTCGGTCGGGGTGCGGACCTCCTCGGCGGCAAGGATGCTGTGAAACAGGCTGGCGTAATCGGCCGCGTTGAGCGAACCGGCCGCCCCGGCCTCGGCCTGCAAGGCGTCGAGCGCCTTGCGCGCGTCCTGCCCGGCCTCCTTCTGCCACAGCGTGCCCGCGCCCGCGCCGCGACAACCCTGCGCAATGCGTTCAGCCAGCGCAAGGTGATCCGCAACACGGGTGTCGAGCGCAAGATCATCGGGCCGCGCCTGATCGGTGAAACACTCGCAAAGCCAATCCACCCACTCCTCGAGCATGGACCCGGCGCGCTTTTTCCAGGCCCAGGCGCGCAGGCTTTCGGCTGTGGGATAGGGCGGGCCGTAGCGTCGCAGATCGAGTTCCAGGTCCCGCGTCAGGCGCAGGTGATCGCCGCGCGCCGCGCCCTGATGGGTCAGCGGGTGTTTCAGCAGAGTGAGAAGCGCCTCGGCGCTCAGCGGCTGGCGGAAGAGATCGGCGACATGGCGCAGGAACCGCCCCGGCGGCGACAGGTGCAGCGGCTGGCCGGCGCTGTCATCGGGCAGGATGTGCCAGCGGTCGAGCGCGGCGGTCACCTGCCGGCTGAGCGTGCGGTCGGGCGTGATCAGCGCCGCCGTCTGCCCGTCCTCGGCGGCAGCCCGCAGGCGCATGGCGATGGCCAGCGCCTCGGCCCGGGTCGAGTGCGCCTCGATCAGCGTGACATCCGCCATGGCCTCGCCGATCCGCCGCAAGGCAGGGCCGTCGCGCAGCCACTGGTCGGTGACCGGGGCGGGCCGCAAGGCCAATGAGATCAGCGCGTTGCGCGCCGGACTTGGCGGGGGATCATCGGACCACGGCTGTACGTCGCGCGCGGAAATACCGGCCCCTTCGGCAAAGCGCACGAAGCGGTATTGCGGATGGTCCTCGGACACCATCGGGTCGCCGAGCGCATCCCAGACATGGCCCGGCGCGTCGAAATCGAAGCCCGGCAGGACCACCGCGCCCTGCGGCAGCCGCGCCACCGCCTGCATCAGCACCTGCGTGGCCCCGCGCGACCCCGTCGATCCGGCGACGATGATCGGGGCCTGCGGCGCCGCCTCGGCCCAGAGCCCCGTCAGCCGCTCGATCACCAGCCGCTGCCGCGTCTCGACATCCGGGGCTTCGGGATCGGCCTCGAAATAATGCCGCACGATGCCGAGGAATGACTTGATTCGCGCCCAGTGACCGGATTGGTCGGTCACGTCCAGATTCTCGATCACCTGCGGCGCGACCCCCTCGCCATGCATCTCGTCCATCAGCCCGGCAAGGCTGTCGGCTAGGTGATAGATCGCGCTGCGCGGCGCCAGATCGGGCTGGCTGTCGAGCAGCCGAGAGATCAGCTGCACCAGTTCCAGCCGCCGGCGCAGGCGCGGCACCGGGTCGGGGATATGCGCGAGATCCCACATCTCGCCCAGATCGGTGACAAGGCTGATCCGCGGCAGAAGGCAGGGCGGGCCCGCGTCGAAGAGATCGCGGATGCGCCGCCCCATCCGGCGGGTGTTGACGATCAGGGTGACCCGCGCCAGAGCCTCTGGCGGCTGACCGGCGTGGCGCGCGCGCAGCCCCTCGACCAGCGCGCGCGGGAAATCCAGACCGGGCGGCAGGCCGAAGACGCGCGGACGCTCCGATGGCTCAAACATCACGGAGCATCGCCTCGGCCGCGCGGATCCCCTCGGGGCGCCCGACATCGCACCACTGCCCCGGATAGGCCATGGCCGACAGCCGTCCGGCGGCCAGCATCCGGTCCCACAGGACGTTGATCGAAAAGGACCGATGCTCGATCTCGTGCAACAGGGCGGGCTTGATGATCTGCACGCCGGAATAGATCAGACCCGGCCCGCGCGCCGCGCGCCCGTCGGCGGCGATGCGGAAATCGCCGGCGCCCGAATGGCCCACCGCGCGATCCGCGGGGATGCAGAGAAGCAGCGCGTCCATCTCGTCGGGCCGCCACGCGCCCGAGAGCAGGCATAGCGGGTTCGGCCCGCGCCAGACGGCATCGGTGTTCATGGTGAAGACCGGCCCCGCTCCCAGAAGCGGAAGCGCGGCGCGCAGGCCGCCGCCGGTCTCGAGGATTTCGGGCGTCTCGTGCGAGAACGCGATGCCGCGCCCGGCCAGATGCGCGGTGATCTGGTCGGGCAGGTAATGCAGGTTGACCACCGTGCGCGGCGGGTCGTACGCTGCAACTAGATCCAGCGCGTGATCGATCAGCGCACGGCCCGCGACCTCGATCAGCGGCTTGGGGCGGTTGGCGGTCAACGCCCCCATGCGCGTGCCGAACCCCGCCGCGAACAGCATCACCGGGTAGGTCACGTCGTGCATCGTTCTTTCAGCCCTTGCAACACGCGAGCCTCGGGCGCAGGCAGGCTTTCCGCGACCATCGCGGCGATGCGTTGCAACGCCGGATGCGCGAGATCGCGCTGCAACAGGTCCCAGACCCGCGGGATGAGATCGACGTAATGCGCCTTGCCATCGCGCAGGCAGAGGCGCGCGAAGACCCCGAGGATGCGCAGGTTCCTCTGCGCGCCGAGGCAGTGATAGGCGGTGATGAAGGCTTTCGCGTCAACACCGGCTGCGGCCACGTAGCGGTCGATCATCGCGCTCTCGATGGCGGGTGGCACGTCGCGGCGCGCATCCTGCAGGACCGACACGAGGTCATAGGCGGGGTGGCCGCGCATGGCGTCCTGGAAATCCAGCAACCCGACGCGCGCCACGCCGGCGCGGTCGGGCAGCCACAGCAGGTTCTCGGCGTGATAGTCGCGCTGGATGAGCACGTCCGCTTGCGGCGCGTGCCGCTCCAGCAGCGAGTGCATCGCGGAATGGAACGCGACGCGGGCGGGGCTGTCGGCCACGGGGCCGCCACCGAGATACCAGTCGAAGGCGAGGGCTGCCATGTCGGCCATGACGCGCGGCGAATACGGGTCCAGACCGGCCGGGGGCGGATGGCGATGCAGCTCGACCAGTACATCGGTCGCCGCCTCGTAAAGCGGCGTTTCCTTGCCGGGCTCGGCCTCGAGCACCCGCGCGAACAGGGCGTCACCCAGGTCCTCGAGCAGCAGGAACCCCTGCGCGGTGTCGGCGGCGAGGATGCGCGGGGCGCTGAGGCCAAGCCCCGACAGGTGCCGCGCGATCCGGGCGAAGGGCGCGACATCCTCGCCCCGGTCGGCGGGCGCGTCCATCAGGACGGCCCGCGCGCCGTCCGGCATCCGCAGGCGCAGGTAGCGCCGGTTCGACGCGTCGCCGGCCAGCGGCCGCGTCGTGGCCGCCTGCCAGCCATTGGCCGCGATGAACCCGGCGATCGCCTGTGCGCGATCAGTCATCGCAAAGCCCCCCGAGCCGGTCGGTCCAGCGCGGATCCGACCATGACAGCGTCAGGTGGCGCGTCTCGTACGCGGATCCGGGCGCAAGGTCCAGCGACAGCGCCTTTTCGGGCGCCAGGTCGCCCAGCCGGTCGGGCCATTCCACAAGGCAGATCGCGGTCTCGAACGCCTCGCTAAGGCCCAGTTCAATCACCTCGGCGGGGTCGCCCAGACGGTAGAGATCCGCGTGCCAGATCTCGCACTCGGGCCAGGGGTAGCTTTGTACCAGCGTATAGGTGGGCGAGGGCACATCCTCGGGCACGGGGAGCTGCGCGCGGATCAGGCATCGCGCGAAATGCGTCTTGCCCGCCCCCACGCCACCGCCCAGCAACAGCACATCACCCGCCACGAGACGCGGTGCGAGCCTCTGCGCGAAGGCGCAGGTGCGGTCGGGGTGATCGAGGATGCGGACGCGTTCGGGCATGGCCAGACACTACACGTGCCGCGCCGGCCCGCAACCCGGGATCAGCCGGTCTTGAGGTGTCGAGCCCCGGTCTCGTGCGGGTGCAGTGACAGCATCGCGCGCCCCTGCCCCAGCGGCGCGAGCCGCAGATCGAGCCCCGTCCCCGCGCCATCCGGCGCGATGCTGTCGGCGATCGGCTCGCGCAGCGCGTTCGAGGCGATCCGGTGCGCGATGTCCGACCAGAGCGCGGGATCGGGAAAGCGCGCACCGCATGCCTGTGTCACATCCGCCAAAGAGATCTCGGTCAACGGCGCGTCCGCATCCACACCCAGAAGATCCCGGAACGCGCGGTTGCAGAGGATCAGGCCGCGGTCCTGCGACAGCACCGCGATCGCGGCATCGAGCGTGTCGAGAAGCGCGTCGCGCAGCGCCATCTCGCCGCGATGGGTGCGCGTCTCGGAGATTTCCGACGAGATGTCCTCGAAAAGGAACGCGACCGCCCCGTCGGGATGCGGGCGCCCGGTCACGCGATAGCTGCGGCCGTTCGCAAGGCTCCACATCTCTCGGTAATGACCGCCATGCGCGGCGCTGACCATCTCGTTGATCTGGCCGCGCCAGCTTGCATAGTTCTTGGGTTCCGGCATCACCTGCCGGTCACGCAGCATGTCGAAGAAGGTCACGATCTCGGGGCGTGCACTGAGGAATTCGACCGGCAATCCCGTGAGGTCGATCAGCGCGGGGTTGAAGATCGCGAGCGTCTTGGCGCGGTCGAAGACCGCGAGCCCGGTGGGCAGATCGGCGAAGGTCTTGCCCAGGGTGTTGACGAAGCTGCGCTGCGCATTCTCCGCAGCGACAAGCGCCGAGATGTCGTTGGCAAAGATCACCTGCCCGTCGCCCGTGCGCCCGCCCATGCGCTTGACGGTCACGTCGAACCACGTCGCCGCCTCGGTGTCTCCGCAGACAGGCACCGCGACGCGGCCGGTCGCCGTCTCGCCCGGATCGGGCGGCGTCAGATTGGCGGTCAGCCGCGCCTTGTCGGCGTCGGGCAGCGCCAGCGCAGCGGCGTTCTGCCAGAGCATGTGCCCGGCCGCATCCTTGATCCAGACGGGGTAAGGGGCCCGGTGCACCGCCCGAAGCGTCGCGTCGGCCGTGTGACCGGCGCGCCGGATCTTGTTGAGACGGGCCGCCGAGGGCGGCGTGTCCTCGCAGAGACGCAGCCGCAGCGTGGCATGGGTCGCATGCGCCTCGAGCCGCGCGGCGTCATCCGGCAGATGGCTGGCGAAATCCCGCGTCTCGCCCGGCGCGATATCCCCGGGCGATGGGGGCAGGTCGGCAAAGCGGAAACCGAGCCAGTCGCGCACGCGGTCCCAGTCCGTCGCCGCAGGATCGCCCGCATCAGCGGCGAAAACATCGCCCGCGTCGTGATCGACAAGCCGCGCGCCGCGAAAGAGGAAATGACAGTCCCCGGGGCGCGCGACCGTCGGCGCGGTATTGCGCCCCGCTGGCAGCACGCCGAGGATCCAGATCACCGCCACCGAGAGCAGCAACGCCACCCCCGCCAGTATCGTGAATTCCGTCAACGTCATGTCCGGCACGGAGCCACCTCACCGATGCAGTCCCGCTCCACGGTGAGGCAAACTGATTAACACGGGCTTAACGAAAAACGGCGTGCCGGATCAGCCACGAAACGGCTGGTTCTCGCCAAGCGCCGGGCCGCCCTGCACCTCGAGCGCGGAGCGCGGCCAGACTACCTCGACCACCGCGCCGGTGCGAACGCTGTCGGCGCCGTTGGCGAAGGTCAGGTCGGCGCCGGACCGCTCGAGCAGCGCCTTGGCGATGAAGAGGCCAAGCCCCATCCCCTCGTAATCGGGGCGTCTCGGGTCCGCGGCGGGTGCGCGCCGCCGGATGAACGGATCGCCGATCCGGCCCAGCATGTCCGACGGGAACCCGTGCCCGTCATCCATGATCCGCAGGATGATCGCGCGTTCGGTCCAGCGGCTTTCGATCCAGACGGTCTCGCACGCGAAATCGACCGCGTTCTGGATGAGGTTGCGCAGCCCGTGAATGATCTCGGGGCGGCGCAGCACGGTGGGGTGCGCGCCGCTGTCCGCGCCGCCATCGGCATGCTCGAACCGGATGTGCTTGCCGCGATCCACATGCGGCTCCGCGGCCTCGTGCAACAGCGCGTCGAGCGGCGTACGGCGCAGGTGCAGGTCGTCCTTGCCCGCCCGCCCCATCGAGTTCAGGATATCGCGGCACCGGTCCGCCTGTTCGCGGATCAGCAGCGCGTCGTCGCGCAGGTCGGGGCGATCGTCGAGATCCTCGGCCAATTCCGCGCTGGTCAGCTTTATGGTGGCCAGCGGCGAGCCCAGCTCGTGCGCCGCCGCCGCCACCACGCCGCCCAGATCGGTCAGCTTCTGCTCGCGGGCCAGCGCCATCTGTGTCGCCTGCAGGGCGTCGGACATCGCGCGCATCTCCTGGACGATCCAGCGCGCGTAGACGCCGAGGAAGCTGACCGCGATGACGATCGCCACCCAGGTGCCGAAGCGGAACACGTCCGGCACCTGCAGAACGCGGCCATCCTCGGTGCGCAGCGGCAGGTAGAACTGCATCATCAGCGTCACCATGACGATCGCCATCACCCCGAGGAATGCCGTGGACCGCCCGGACAGCGCCGAGGCCGAGACCGTCACCGGCCCCACGATTAGGATCGAGAACGGGTTGTTGAGCCCCCCGGTTAGATAGAGCAGCAGCCCCAGTTGCAGCATGTCGAACAGCACGACAAGAAACGTGTCCTGTTCCGACAGGCGCTTGTTTTCGGCGAAGATGAAACCGGCCGCGATGTTCGAGGTCACCGAAACGCCGATCACCAGGAAACACAGACCCATTTCCAGGTCGAGACCGTAGACCCTGTCGGCCACCATGAGCGCGCTCGCCTGCCCGATGATCGCCCACCAACGCAGCAATACGAGGGTCCGCAGGCGGATCCAGTTGCCCCGCACGCGCATCCTGTAGAGACCGCGATCGGGGTCGGTCATATCTGCGTGCATGTCCATTGCGGGCCAAGTCCGGTATGCTAGGTTGGACATAACATGAACCCGTTTTTGCAAAACTCAAGGATCTCGCCATGACCCGCCTGACCGCCCTTCTCGCCGCCGTGCTCGTGATCGGAGGGGGCGCCGTGGCCTATGTCATGACCGGTGGCGAGGCCGAGGATCGCTTCGTCGAGTGCCGGACGTCGAACGTCGCCGGTGGCAGTGCCGCGATCGGCGGGCCGTTCGAGCTGGTCAGCGAAACCGGCGAGACGGTGACCGAGAAGGATGTCATCGACAAGCCGACGCTGATCTATTTCGGCTACACGTTCTGTCCGGATGTCTGCCCGCTCGATGCGGCGCGGAACGCCGAGGCCGTCGATATCCTGGAAGACCGCGGCGAGATCGTGAAGCCGGTCTTCATCTCGGTCGACCCGGAACGCGACACGCCCGAGGTGCTGGCCGAATTCACCGACTACCTGCATCCAAGGATGGTCGGGCTGACCGGCAGCCCCGAGCAGGTGCGCGCCGCGTCAAAGGCGTACCGCACCTATTACCAGGCGCAGAAATCCGAGGGCGACGAGGAGTATTACCTCGTCGATCACTCGACCATGACCTACCTCGCGCTGCCCGGGCACGGGTTCGTGGAGTTCTTCCGCCGCGACGTGAGCGCCGAGCAAATGGCCGACCGCGTGCAATGTTTCGTGGACGCCGCCTGACTTCGCTTTGACGGGCCCCGGGGATGCGCTAATTCACCGTCAACCGCGATAAACAGGAGGACTGCGGATGCCCGAGGACATGCTCGATATCGGTGAGGACCGGACCCTTCTGCTGGTCGATGACGACGAGTCGTTCCTCAAGCGTCTGGCCAAGGCCATGGAGAAGCGCGGGTTCGAAGTCGAAACCGCCGATTCCGTCGCCGGCGGCCGCGCCAGCGCGACAGCCCGCGCGCCCGCCTACGCGGTCTGCGACCTGCGGCTCGAGGATGGCAACGGCCTAGACGTGGTGGAAGTCATCCGCGAGAGGCGCCCCGACAGCCGTATCGTCGTGCTGACCGGCTACGGCGCCATCGCCACGGCGGTGGCGGCAGTCAAGATCGGGGCTACGGATTACCTGTCGAAACCGGCGGATGCCAACGACATCATCAACGCGCTGCTGGCGAACGGCGCCGATCTGCCGCCGCCGCCCGACAACCCGATGAGCGCGGATCGCGTCCGCTGGGAACACATCCAGCGGGTCTACGAGTTGTGCGACCGCAATGTCAGCGAAACCGCCCGCAGGCTGAACATGCACCGCCGCACGCTGCAACGCATCCTCGCCAAGCGCTCGCCGAATTGACCGCCGCCCGCCTGCGCCGCTGATCCCCCGGTCGGTGCGCGCAAAGTGCTTGTTAACCTACCCCGGATATTGTGTAAGAGGCCGGCAAGAACGAACAGGGGTTGAATTCATTGGGGGCGTGGCAATCATACCGAATGCGGTGGCGGCGCAAACGGGCTCGCATCCGCGCCTTTCGCAAACAGGTCTCGTTGCGCGCCATCGCCGACCGCACGGACCTGATCCGACCGGGTGACGTGCTGCTTTTCGCGACGCTGCGCGACGAGCAGGTACGCCTGCCGTGGTTCCTGCACTACTACCGCGAGCTCGGGATCGCGCATTTCCTGATCGTCGACAATGACAGCGGCGATGGCAGCGCGGAATTCCTCGCATCCCAGCCCGACGTCTCGCTGTGGTCGACGCGGGCCAGCTACAGGCGCGCGCGCTTCGGCATCGACTGGCTCAACTGGCTGCAGGGTCGCTACGGGCACGGCCACTGGACGCTGGTCGTGGATGCCGACGAGTTCTTCGTCTATCCGTTCTGCGACACGCGCCCCATACGGGCGCTGACCGACTGGCTGGATACCAGCCGGGTCAGGTCCTTCGGGGCAATGCTTCTGGACATGTATCCCAAGGGGCCGATCGACGCGGTACCCTACCGCGCCGGCCAGGACCCGCTGGAGATCGCCGCATGGTTCGATCCGGGCAATTACATGATCGAGAAGAACCCGCTTTACGGCAACCTCTGGATCCAGGGCGGACCGCGCGCCCGCATGTTCTTTCCCGACGCGCCGAAACGGGCGCCGGCGCTCAACAAGACGCCGCTGGTGAAATGGCACCGGCGCTATGCCTATGACAGCTCGACCCACATGCTGCTGCCGCGCGGGCTGAACCTGACGCATGACGCGTGGGGGGGGCGAGAAGACCAGCGGCATCCTGCTGCACGCCAAGTTCCTCGACACGTTCACGGCAAAGGCCGCCGAAGAACTGACCCGCGGCGAGCATTACGCGGGCAGCGTCGAATACCGCGCCTATGCCGGCCTTGCGCGCGAGCGAAGCCCCGACCTGTGGTGCAAATGGTCGGAAAGATACATGAACTGGCGACAGCTCGAGATCCTCGGGCTGATGTCGAAGGGCAACTGGGCATGATCGGGGCACGGGACGGATGAGCACATTGGGCATCGTGATGCTGGTGCATACCGCCTTCGGGCGGGCCGAACAGGTGGCGCGGCACTGGGCCGCCGCGGGCTGTCCGGTGGTGATCCATGTCGACCGCGCGGTGCCGCGCGCGGCGCATGACGCCTTCAAGGCGGCGCTGGCGGATCTGCCTGACCTGCGCTTTGCCCCGCGGCATCGCTGCGAATGGGGGACATGGGGCATCGTCGCCGCCACGCAGGGCGCTTGCGCGATCCTGCTGCGCGAGTTTGCCGGCGTGCGGCACGTCTATCTCGCCTCGGGGTCGTGCCTGCCGCTGCGCCCGGTGCTTGAACTGGTCGCGTATCTCGACGCCCGCCCGCAGACCGATTTCATCGAAAGCGCCACGACAGCCGACGTGCCGTGGACCATCGGCGGCCTCGATCTTGAGCGTTTCACACTGCGCTTCCCGTTCGCGTGGCGCCGGCACCGGTGGCTGTTCGACACATACGTGGCGCTGCAACGCCGCCTGCGCGTGCGGCGGCGGCTGCCCGAGGGCATCGTGCCGCACATGGGCAGCCAATGGTGGTGCCTGACCCGGGCGACGCTCTCGGCGATCCTCGACGCGCCCGACAGGCGCGCGCATGAGCGCTATTTCCGGCGTGTCTGGATCCCCGATGAAAGCTATTTCCAGACGCTGGCGCGGCGCCATGCGCGCCGTATCGAAAGCCGCTCGCTGACGCTGTCGAAATTCGACTACCAGGGCAAGCCGCACCTTTTCTACGACGATCACCTGCAATTGCTGCGCCGGTCGGACTGTTTCGTGGCGCGCAAGATCTGGCCCTTCGCCGACAAGCTTTACGATGCGTTCCTGACCGACCGGGCCGGCGCGATGACGCGCACCGAACCCGATCCCGGCAAGATCGACCGGATCTTCGCCAAGGCGGTCGAGCGCCGCCGCCACGGCCGTCCCGGGCTTTACATGCAAAGCCGCTTTCCGGTCGCGGGGCGCGGCGGCGCGCCGACCGCGGCCCCCTATTCGGTCTTCGAGGGGTTCGGCGACCTCTTCGAGGATTTCGAGGCGTGGCTGGCGCGGATGACGGGAATGCAGGTGCATGGCCATCTCTTCGCGCCAGACCGGGCCGAGTTCACCGACCGGCGCCCGGTGACCAGCGGCGCGATTTCCGACAGCGCCGCCTTGCGCGACTACGACAAGCGGGCCTTCCTGGCCAACCTGATCTGGAACACCCGCGGCACGCGGCAGGGCTTCCAGATGGGGCCGCGCGACCATATCGACGAGATCGAGTGGGAGATCGCCAAGGATCCCAACGCGCAGGTCTCGGTCGTCTCGGGGGCCTGGGCGGTGCCGCTTTTCACGTCGAACGCCGATTTCGGCGACATCCGGCGCGAGGCCGCGCGGCTGCAACGCATAGAGAGCCGGCATCTGGAGGTGCTGCGGTCGCCCTGGACCAAGGCCCGCGTGCGCATCTGGACCATGGCGGATTTCATCGAGGCCCCGGTCGAGCCGCTGCAGACCATCCTGGGCGAGATCGGGCGCGACGATCCGCATGCGCTGGTCGAGGCGCCGCGCATGGCCGATCTGGCGGGCTTCGGGCAGTTCCTGCAGAACCTGCGCAACGAGGGCATGCATCCGCATCTGATGGGCGATTTCCCGGTCGGGGACGGCCCCAAGGCGGCGCTGCGCGACACCCCCAGACCCTACCTGGTGCGGTCCTAGCGCATGGCGGGCGGGTTCGACTGTTTCGTTATCTTCGCCGAGATGCGCACCGGGTCGAACTTCCTCGAAAGCAACCTCAACGCGCTCGAGGGGATCACCTGCCACGGCGAGGCGTTCAACCCGCATTTCATCGGCTATCCCAACCGGAGCGAGCTTCTGGGCCTGACGCTGCCTGAACGTGACGCCGACCCCGCACGCCTGCTTGCGGCGATCAGGCATCACGGGCCGGGGATCTGCGGGTTCCGGTTCTTTCACGATCACGACCCGAGGGTGCTGAACGCCGTGCTCGACGATCCGCGCTGCGCCAAGATCGTGCTGACGCGCAATCCGCTCGACAGCTACGTGTCGAAGAAGATCGCGCAGGCCACCGGGCAGTGGAAACTGACCAACGTGAAGCGCCGCCGCGAGACGGCGATCACCTTTGATGCGGCGGAATTCGAGGCCCATGTTGCGCGCCTGAAAGGCTTTCAGGCCACCTTGCGTCACCGGCTTCAGACCAGCGGGCAGACGGCGTTCCAGCTGGCTTACGAGGATCTGCAATGCCTCGAGGTGATCAACGGGCTGGCGCGCCACCTGGGCTGCGGGTCGCGGCTGGACGCGCTGGACGCGTCGCTGAAGGTGCAGAACCCGGACCCGCTGGAGACCAAGGTCGCGAATTTCGACGAGATGGCGCTGGCGCTGGCGCGGTGCGATCCCTATGATCTGACGCGCAGCCCGGATTTCGAGCCGCGCCGCGGCGCCGCGGTGCCGGGATTCGTGGCCGCCGCGCACGTGCCGCTTCTCTACATGCCGATCCGGTCGGGGCCGGAGGACGCGCTGCGCGCATGGCTGGCGGCCCTTGACGGTGTGCCCGAGGACGCGCTGCGCACGCGACTGGACCGAAAAGCGCTGCGCGACTGGCTGGCGCACAGCCGCGGGCACCGCCGGTTCACCGTGCTGCGCCACCCGGTGGCGCGCGCGCATGCGGCGTTCTGCGACAAGATCCTCGTGAAGGGCCCGGGATGCTACCGCGACATCCGCCGCACCTTGCGCAATTTCCACAAGCTGCCACTGCCCGGCAGCCTGCCGGACGCGGGCTACGACGCGGCGGCGCACCGCGCGGCTTTCCTGGGGTTCCTGCGGTTTCTAAAGGCCAATCTTTCGGGGCAGACCGCGATCCGCGTCGATGCGCATTGGTGCAGCCAAGCCGCCGCGGTGGAGGGCATGGCGCAGTTCGGCGCGCCCGACCTGATCCTGCGCGAGACGGATTTGCCCGAAGCGCTGCCGTCGCTGGCGCGGCAGGTGGGCCGTGCCGCGCCGCCCGTGGTTGCGGCGGCGCAGCCCGGCCATCCTTTCGCGCTGGCGGATATCTACGATGCCGAGATCGAGCGCCATGCGCGCGCGGCCTATCGGCGCGATTACCGGATGTTCGGGTTCGGCGACTGGGCCTGAGAGCGGCCCCGGGGGCTCAGGCGGCCTGCGCCGCCTTCGCCTCGGTGACGATGGTGTGCAGGGTCGCGGGGTCGCGGTTGGCCCGCATCTTGGCGCAAAGCGACGGGTCGCGCAGCGTGCGCGAGACCAGCGCCAGCGCCTTGAGATGCGCTGCCCCCGCATCGATCGGCGCAAAAAGTGCGAAGGCGAGGTCAACCGGCTGGCGGTCGACCGCGTCGAAATCGATCGGTTTTTCCAGCAATGTCAGCGCGCCCACCACCTGGTCGAGTCCCTTGAGGCGCGCATGCGGCAGGGCCACGCCGTGGCCCACGCCGGTGGGACCGAGCGCTTCGCGCTCGAGCAGCGCCTCGACGGCCTCTCTGCGCGAGACGCCGTAGGCGGCCTCGGCGATCATCCCAAGCTCCTGCATCAGACGTTTCTTGCTGGAGGTGCCCGCAATCACGCGCACCGCCTCGGGCTTCAGCATCATGGGTCGATCCAATTCTCGCGCAACCAGAGCAGACGGGATGCCCGCCTGTCAGAATGTGTCCATCACGGATCAATCCAGCCGATATTGCCGTCTTCGCGGCGATACACGACATTGACCGTTTCCTTGCCTTCCTTGCGGAAAACCAGAAGCGGGGCGCCCGCCAGTTCCATCTGCATCACCGCCTCGCCGACCGAAAGCGACGGCACCTTCGTCTCCATCTCGGCCACGATGATCGGCTGCAGGCTGTCGGGTTCCGATTCCGTCTCCGTACCGTTGGCGGCGAGGATATAGGAGGATGCTCCGAAGAGTTCAACCGGCTCTGACCGATCGCGGTGATGGTCCTTGAGACGGCGTTTGTAACGGCGCAGCTGTTTTTCCATCTTTTCACAGCAGCCGTCGAAGGCGGCGTAGATCTCGTGCGATCTGGCGCTGGCCTGCGCCGTCAGCCCGGTGGAGAGATGCACAATCGCCTCGCAAGTGTATTCGCTGGCGCTTTTCGAAAACACGACATTGGCATCGGTCGGGCGTTCGGCGTATTTCGCGATGACGTTGCCCAGCTCCTCGCGGACATGCGTCTGGAGGGCCTCGCCGATGTCGATCTGCTTTCCGCTGATTTGATAACGCATCTCGTCTCCTTCTATTGACAGACCAAGGGTCCGCGCGACCCGCGGGCCGACATACGGATCGACCCCCGGACGCTGACATATGACACGATTTCGCGGCGCCGCAATACACCCCATGGTTGAGCCGAGCCGTCCAACGACAGCGCGCGGCGCCGGGTATCATGGCATGATTGACGCGCGTTCGCGCGGTTTTGTCAATCCGGTTTGCGACACCGGCCTCCGCCGGCATCGGTCGCGGGCGGTCACGAAATCCGGAAACTGTCGCCCAGGTAGACGCGGCGCACCGCCTCGTTCTCGACCACGTCGCGCGGGCTGCCCGACATCAGAACCGTCCCGTCATGCAGGATATAGGCGCGGTCCACGATCTCGAGCGTCTCGCGCACGTTGTGATCGGTGATCAGCACACCGATGCCGCGTTTCTTCAGATCGGCGACCAGGTGCCTGATATCCATGACGGAAATCGGATCGACCCCGGCAAAGGGCTCGTCCAGAAGCAGGTATCGGGGATTGGCCGCCAGGCAGCGCGCGATCTCGACGCGCCGCCGCTCGCCGCCCGACAGCGCCATCGCGGGCGCACGGCGGAGATGTTCGATCGAGAATTCCGACAGCAGCTGTTCGAGCCGTTCGCGCCGGCGCTTGCGCCCGGTTTCCGTGATGTCGAGGATCGCCTTGATGTTGTCCTCGACCGAAAGCCCGCGAAAGATCGACATCTCCTGCGGCAGGTAGCCGATGCCCAGACGGGCGCGGCGATACATCGGCAGGGCGCTGACCTCGCGGTCGTCGATGTAGATCTGCCCGCCCTCGGGGTGAATCAGCCCGGCGATGGCGTAGAAGGTCGTCGTCTTGCCGGACCCGTTGGGCCCCAGCAATGCCACCACCTCGCCGCGCGCCAGCGACAGCGAAACGTCGCGGATGACCACGTGTTTCTTGTAGCTCTTGCGCAGATGCGCGACCCGCAGGCCGGACGCGCCGGCATCGGCCGCATCCGCCGTGTCGGTCTGCGTCATCGATCATCGCCGCCGGGTTGCAGCACCGTGCGCACGCGGCCGGTCACGCGCGCCGTGCCGGCCTGTGTGTCGACCAGCATGGTGTCGCCGGTGATGGCGTTGCTGCCCTGCACCAGCAGCACGTCGCCGCGCAGCTCGATCATCCCGGTGGTGATGTCGTAATCGGCGCGCGCCGCCTCGGCCGCGTCGTCGCCGCTGACAAGGGTCACGCCACCGGTCGCCTCGAGGCGGCGGATGCCGCTGCGATCGGGAAGGTAGACGACCAGCACCCGCGGCGCCGACAGCCGCATGGCACCTTGCGAGATCACGACGTCGCCCTCGAACACCGCGGTGTTGTCGGTCTGGTCGACATTGAGGCTGTCGGACGTGACCTCGACCGGCTGGTCGCGGTCCTGCGCGGTGGGGCCGAAGCCCACCTGCGCGCCCTGCCCCTCCTGTGCCGCCACGTCCAGCGGCAGACAGGCCAGCACCAGACCGGCCACGAACACCCTGACTATCACCACGAAACTCAATCCCCCACAGCCTTCGGTCGATATACCAGCTTCACCCCGGCGCTGAAAAGCAATTCCGCCGCGCCGTCGCCGACCGCGTCCCGCGCGGCGTTGTGCAACAGCATCCGCCCCGCCGTCAGCTCGCCCAGCGGGCCGGTCGCGGTCACCGTCCCGGGGCTGAGCACGTGCAGCGCGTCGAGCCGCGAGATCAGCCGCGCGGTCTCGATCACGTAGCCGGTCGAGGTGGTCATCCGCACATCGCCATGCAGCTGGGCTGTCAGCGCGTCCTGGTCGAACTCGGCCGCGCGGGCGGTCACGTCGACCCGCGTGCCCGCGTCCAGCCGGAACTGCGCCTCGACCCGGTCGGCGGTCAGCCGTTTGGGCGTGTCGGGATCGGGCCGCACGATCCGCGCGTCGAAGCGGATCTCGTCGCCCTGCCGGGTGACGCCGGCAAAGCTGGGATTGGTCGCGCCCAGCTCGCGCGCGCGCTTTTCCAGGTCGATGTCCGAGGTCGACACGCTTTGCGACGGATCGACGGTGTTCGAGATCAGGAAAAGCGTGGACAACAGCCCCAGCGCGACCAGCGGCAGCAGGACCTTCATCCCCGCCACCACCCGCGAATGGATGTTGTCCGCGCCCGCCATGCTCAATGCGCGAAGATGTCGATCTCGGGCCAGCCCGCCAGATCGAGCCGCGCGCGCGTCGGCAGGAACTCGAAACAGGCCTGCGCCATGTCCATGCGCCCCTCGCGCAGCAGCCGCGCGTCGAGCGCCTCGCGCAGCCGGTGCAGGTAAAGCACGTCCGACGCCGCGTACTCGATCTGCGCCGGGCTGAGCGCCTCGGCGCCCCAGTCCGAGGTCTGCTGCTGCTTGGAGACATCGACGCCCACCAGTTCGCTCAGCAGGTATTTCAGCCCGTGCCGGTCGGTGTAGGTGCGGATCAGCTTGCTGGCGATCTTGGTGCAGTAGACCGGGGCTGCGAGCGCGCCGAAGGCATTGTACATCGCTGCGATGTCGAAGCGGCCGAAATGAAAAACCTTGAGCACCGAGCCGTCGGTCAGCAGCCGTTCGAGGTTGGGCGCGCGGGTCTGGCCCTTGCCGATCTGCACGAGATGCGCATGGCCGTCGCCGCCCGAAAGCTGCACCACGCAGAGCCGGTCGCGATGCGGGTTGAGGCCCATGGTCTCGCAATCGATGGCGACGACGGGGCCGAGATCCAGCCCATCGGGCAGATCGGTCTGATAGAGCGTGTTGGTCATCGGGTATCCTTTCCTCGGCCGCCGGTCGCCGGTCTGTCCTGCACGGGACGTGACCCGATCTATTCCGTGCCGCGCGGGAAATCCAGCCCATGCCGCGCGGGCGCGTTACATGCCGCGCGGGCGCGTTAACGGCCGGCAAAGCCGCTTGCGCAGGCCGCGCGCCTCGGCCACAAACCGAAGGTGACGTGTGACAGGAGACCTTGCCGGTGAAATCGCCACTGACCCAGACCGGGATCCGCGCCGCCGATCACCTTGCGCGGCGGCTGTTCGAGGCCGGCTGCCGGCACGCCTTCGGGATGCCCGGCGGCGAGGTCCTGACGGTGATGGACGCGCTGTCCCGCGCCGGCATCGCGGTGACGCTGACCCGCCACGAGAACGCCGCCGCCTTCATGGCCGAGGGCGTGTGGCACCGCACCGGTGCGCCCGGCATCCTCATCGCCACGCTGGGGCCGGGGGTGCTGAACGGCGTCAACGCCATCGCCAACGCGCATCAGGACCGCGTACCGCTGATCGTGCTTTCGGGCTGCGTCGAGGCCGACGAGGCGCTGACCTACACCCACCAGATCCTCGATCACGAGGCGGTGCTTGCGCCGATCACCAAGGCGACATTCCGGCTGACCGCCGAAGGCTGCGACATCATCGCCGACAAGGCCGTGGGCTTCGCCACCGAAGGCCGCCCCGGCCCGGTGCATATCGACGTGCCGATTTCGGTCGCCGACACGCCCGTCACCCTGCCCCGCCTGCGCCGCCGCCCCGAGGCGTCCCCCATGGTGCCTGACACGGCCACGCTCGGCCGCGCGCGGGGCTGGCTGGATAATGCTGTGCGCCCGGTGATGATCGTCGGTCTCGATGCGGTGAACGAGGGTGCGGGCGCCACGATCCGCAACGTGGCCGAGCGGTTCGGCATCCCCGTCATCACCACCTACAAGGCCAAGGGGATCCTGCCAGAAACGCATGCGCTGGCGCTTGGCGGGGCGGGGCTGTCGCCGCTGGCCGACGGCATCCTCGTGCCCTTCGTGAGCCAAGCCGACCTGGTGCTCTGCGTCGGCTACGACCCCATAGAGATGCGCCCCGGATGGCGCGAGATCTGGGATCCCGCGGCTGTGAACGTCATCGACATCGCCGCCGTGCCCAATCACCAGTACATGCACCAGGCGACGCTGAACATCGTCGGCCCCTGCGGCCCCGCGCTGGCGGCCATTGCCGAGGGTGCCGCACCGCGCGACACGTGGACAGCAGGCGAGATCGACGCCGCGCGCGCGGCGTTGGCGCGGGCCTTTCCACCGAGCGATGACTGGGGCGCGGCCGGCGTGATCGCCGAGGCGCGCGCGGTGCTGCCCGCGGACACCATCGCCACCGTCGACAGCGGCGCGCACCGGATCCTGCTGTCGCAGATGTGGACCACCCACGCAGCCCGTACCCTGCTGCAATCCACCGCGCTTTGCACGATGGGCTGCGCCGTGCCGCTGGCGATCGGCGCCAAGCTTGCCACCCCCGGCGCGACCGTCGCCTGCTTTTCCGGCGATGCCGGTTTCCTGATGGTGGTGGGCGAGCTTTCGACGCTGGCCGAACTTGGCCTGCCGGTGATCTTCGTGGTCTTCGTCGATGCCAGCCTCGCGCTGATCGAGAAGAAGCAGCGCGAACGCCAGATGACCAATCTTGGCGTCGATTTCGCCCGTCACGATTTCGCCGCCATCGGGCGCGCTTTCGGCGGGCACGGCGTGCGCGTGACCAACCGCGCCGAGCTGCGCGCGGCGCTCACCGCCGCGCAGGCCGCCGACACCTTTACCGTGATCGCGGCGGACATCGACCGCGGCTCCTACGACGCCCGTATCTGAGGCGATGCCCATGAAGGGCCGCGACGCGGGACGCGTGCCGCAACCATGGGCAATATTGACCATTTGGGCAGGTTTGCGCCGATCGGGGCGTCGATGCGAGCGACGGGCCCTGCCGCCCGGCCCTCACATTCGCTAATGTGCCGATAAACTGTTGGTGATCGGCGCCCCCGGATCTTGGCTGGTGTGATAAAGCAGCAGCACCCATATCGGGGTCAGACCGGCAAGAGGATATCAAGGCCATGCGCAACGACCAATTCGGGTACGAGATTTCGGTGTCCTCGCCCGCGGCTGCCGCGGCGTGGGACCGCATGGTGCTTGGCTTTCTTGCCCACGGGGCCAGCGTGCCCGACCACCTAAGCGCGGTCCTGCGCGAGGCGCCGGAGTTTGCCATGGCCCATGCCGTGAAGGGCCTCTTCTGCCTGATGCTGGGCCGCGCCGAGATGACCGAAACCGCGCGCGAGGCCTACCAGACGGCCAGCGTCGCGGCCAGGCAGGGCGCGCCCCTGCCGCGCGAGATGGGCTATGTCCGCGCGCTTGGCGCGTGGCTGGACGGGCGGCCGTCGGAGTGCGTGCGTGCGCTGGAAGAGATCCTTGCGCGCTGGCCCGAGGACGCGCTGGCGATGAAGATCGGCCACGCCACGCGCTTCATCCTGGGCGACCGGCACGGCATGCGGTCCTCGGTCGAGGCGCTGTTGCCCGCCTATGACGCTCAGAACCCGGCGCGCGGCTACCTGCTGGGCTGTCACGCCTTCGCGCTGGAGGAAACCGGCGAGTACGGCCGCGCCGAGACCGCGGGGCGCCTAGCGCTCAGCCTCGCCGGCGACGACGCGTGGGGCCTGCACGCGGTGGCGCATGTCTATGACATGACGGCCGATTCGCGCGGTGGCCTCGACTGGCTGGAGGGGCGCGAAGCGGCCTGGGCGCATTGCAACAACTTCCGCTACCATGTCTGGTGGCACAAGGCGCTGATGCATCTCGACCAGCGCCAGATAGGCGCAGTGTTCGACCTTTACGACACCGAGATCCGCCGCGATCACACCGATGATTTCCGCGACATCTCGAACGCCACTTCGCTGCTGATGCGCCTGGAACTGGAGGGCTTCGACGTGGGCCAACGATGGGAGGAACTGGCCGATATCGCCGAACGGCGCACCGAAGATGCCTGCCTGATCTTCGCCGATCTGCACTACCTGCTGGCGCTGATCGGCGGCGACCGCAATGCGGCGGTCGGGCGCATGATCTCGCGGTTGCATCGCGACGCCAAACGCGGCGACGCGGACGAGATGACGGCGCGCATGGCGCATCCGGGTCTCGCGGCGGCGACCGGGCTCGAGGCGTTCGGCGCGGGCGACTACCGCGGTGCGTATCTCAACCTCGCGCAGGCGCGGCGGTCGATGCAGAGCATCGGCGGCAGCCACGCGCAGCGCGACGTGTTCGAGCGGCTGACCATCGATGCGGGCATCCGCTCGGGCTTCCTCGACGAGGCCGAGACGATGCTGCGCGAGCGCTCGCATCAGCGCGCCGGCACCCTCGACACCTTCGCCGCGACGCGGCTGGATCTCATCTCGTCCTCGCGCGGGAACTGGAAGACGGCGCAAAGCCTGCCTGCCGAGTAACCCCGGCGACCGCCGCCAGAAGGAGTGCGCGCCGCGATGACAAGTGCCGCCGATCCCGCCATCACCCAAGGCCGCGGCGCGCCGGCGGCGGCCGCCGCCACGACCCGCGATATCCGGCTGGATTTCTTTCGCGGGCTGGCGATGTTCATCATCCTCTGCGCGCATACGCCGGACAATTTCTTTACCAGCTGGATCCCGGCGCGTTTCGGGTTTTCCGATGCAACCGAGATCTTCGTCTTCTGCTCGGGCATGGCCTCGGCCATCGCCTTTGGCCGCAGCTTCGACCGCGCCGGGTGGCGGATCGGCACCGGGCGCGTGGCGTTCCGCGTCTGGCAGGTCTACTGGGCGCATCTCGGCATGTTCTTCGTGATCGCCGCGATGCTGTCGGCGTTCGACCAGTTCGGCACCTTCGAGACCACCTATATCGGCACGCTGAACCTGTGGAAGTTCTTCGAGGATCCCGGCCCGCTTCTGGTGGGGCTGTTCACGCTGACCTACGTGCCCAACTACTTCGACATCCTGCCGATGTACCTGGTGATCCTCGCGATGATGCCGCTGATGATGGCGCTGAGCCGCCTCGGCCTGTGGGCCGTCGCCGGGGCGGTCGGGCTGATCTGGATCTTCGCGCAGGGCGCGCTGCTGGAACAATTCGGCCTCGGCGCGCTGCATCTCGCCTTCCCCGCAGAGCCTTGGTCGGACCGTGAGTGGTTCTTCAACCCGTTCGGCTGGCAACTGATCTTCTTCACCGGCTTCGCGTTCATGCGCGGCTGGCTGCCGAAACCGCCCGTCAACACCGCGCTGGTCGTCGTCTCCGCCGTCATCGTGATCGCCATGATCCCGCTGTCGCATATCGGCATGCGCGAGATTTTCGGCCCCTACGCCCCCGGTATCCGCGAGGCCGTCATCGAGTGGCGGATCGCCAACCGGGGTCTTTTCTTCAAGTCCGATTTCGGAATCCTGCGCTACGTGCATTTCCTGGCGCTGGCCTACCTGTGCTGGGTCGCGGCGGGCGACGGCGGCGCGCGGCTGCGGGCCGTCGGCACGGGCGTGCTGGTGCGGGCCTGGGAGACGTTGCTGGCGATGATTCTGAAGGTCGGGCAGCAATCGCTGGCGGTGTTCGTCTTTTCCATGGTCTTCGCGCGGTTTTCGGGCTTCGTGATGGACCAAGTCGGGCGCACGACATGGACCATGACGCTGGCGAACCTCGTAGGCTTCACCGCACTGATCGTGGTGGCCTACAGCGTGGCGTGGTTCAAGTCGCAGCCCTGGCGCGGCGCCCCGAGATAACCCGCCCCGCCCCCGCCGATGCGGTCATCCGAGGGCGTGGCCCGTTTGCCGCCCTGCCAGCCATGGACAGCGACGTCCTCCCCCTCACGCAGGACATCGTGCTCGATCTCTGAGCACCGGGCAGAGATGCTTCTGCGCCGGCGTCTGAGACCTTGGCACGCCTGACAAGCCGCCATCGACATGCGGAACTGAACGGTATTGTCGGAGGTGACCGGCGGTCGCCCGCAGCGGTCATCGCTTGGAGCGGGCCAGGCCATCTCCTTGTCGATCCGGATCGGCAGAGAGACCGGGTTTCTCCGCGAAGCGCTGTCGCCGGACCGGCCCGTGGTGCCAAGGCGGCGCGGAGATCGCTTGCGCGGAGAGCGCGCAGGACGACATGAGCTCGAAATGTGAACCCGTTGCGGTGCGGATCCTGCAAAGCGACCTGACGGGCCCCGGCACCAGTCCGAGGCCCTTCAGGGCGTTCGGGTATGAAAGGGCGTATGCCCTACCCGGTCAGGCTTTGGCCGCGCGGCGGCGGCGGCGCAGCGCGCCAAGTGCGCCGAGGCCGGCGACCATCATCCAGCCCGCAGCCGGAAGCGGGATCGGTGCCGTCGTCGAGTCGAAGGTGTCGATCTCACGCGCGACGATGCCACCGTCGAGCAGCGCGAATGTCGGGAAGACCGTGTCCCCGTCGGCGTTTCGCGTGAAGGTCACGTCGAACTCGAAGTTCCGTGTTTCCGAGCGATCATATTCACCCTCGGCATCGGCACCGATGCAGATGCCGATATCTGCTGAAACACAGGTCACCGACACGCCGATCTCTGGATCACCGCCGCCAAGGTCGCCGACCGTCACGGTGCTGTATTCCTCGAAGCCGGCCGAGATCCCGGCAGAGATATCCGCCACGATATCTGCAGCACTCGTCCCCGACAGAAAGGTCGTCAGGTCGACGTCGCTTCCGAATGTCGACGCCATGCTGCCACTATGGGACGCACCGGAGAAACTTAGCGCGACAAGATTGATGCTCTCGGCCTGAAGCGCGCTGATCGCGTCCGTGGATGTGAAGTCGAGGCCCTTCACGCTGGCATCGGAGAAGGTGAAAAGGAACCGGTTGGATCCTGTCCGCCAGGACGCGTTATCCGAAACAAGCTTGATCGCATCGATTGCGTTTTCAGGGAAATCCCCACCCCCATCCGGGTTGCTGAGGGTGATGTCACCGATCGCATTCGTCACATCGGACTCGACCGTTGTGATATCCCGGTTGAGAACCGATCCCGGCGGGGTGATGGTGCCACCGACACAGAAGCCAACGCATGTGTCCCCGGGCAGGCCCGCGTTTTCAGAATACGCGCCGACACCGCCCGCCACATCGGAGCCGAACGTTGTCCTCAACTCGGTAAAGATGTCATCGGCAGCAAGCTTTGCCGCACCAATGACCCCTCCCATCGATCCGGATGTGTCGATCAGGAAGAAGGTATCGAGCGTGGCATCGGTCGGACCGGTCTCATCAACCGTGACGGTCTTGCGCAACGTGACGCTTTCACCGACATCCAGGTCTGCCGAGAACGTGGTGGGATCGATCGAGTCGGCATAGGCCGTTCCGCCGAAAGCAAAAGCGACTGCTGCGGTCGTGATGAGATATGTAGACGTTCGGAGCATCGGTGTGTTCCCTCTTGGAGTTATTTCAAATATCGCTCGACAACTCCGTCGACATTCACCGCGATGATTTATAAGTATTTCTTGCACCGCCTCAGCGAATGTTCAGCCCCCGGATTTCATACAAGCGAGTCTTTGATACCACGATATTAACCATTTCCAAAGAAACAATAAGACTGTTTCATAAAAATTATCTTTTTTTATTTTTGAATACTATTGTTTCTAAAATAGTAAAACTCACTTCAACGTCGCTTCGATACATGATCCGTGAGATCGACGAATCACCCCTAATGAAAAGCGATTTTCTGGACACGGAGTACGGTCGCCGGTATCAAGGGCTTGTTCTTCGAAAGTGCGGAGCCAAGGCAATGACCCACCTCCCCGGCCGTTTCGTTCTCCTGTATCTCACCCTTGCTCTGTCGACCGGTTGGCCGACCGCGAGCGGCGCGACCACCCTAGATCTTCAGGAATTGTTCACGCCCGCGCCGCCGACCGACACGCTGAAAGGCCCGTTCGATCCCGGACCCGGATCCGTTCTTGGCGAAACCTTGCAAGCTGGCCGGCAGGCGCTGCTTTCCGACGATCTCAAAACGGCTGAAAGGCTGGCGCGGGAGGCCATCACGCGAGATCCCCTTTCGGCCGAAGGATGGCATCTGCTGGGGCTGACCCTTGCCAATCTGGGCGATGCGAGCGGCGCGATCGAGGCGCTTGGCGAAGCCGGTGATCTCTATTCATTCAACGCGGAACCTTATATCATCCAGGGGGATATCCTGCTGACGCTCGGAGATATCCAGCAAGCACGTGCCGCTTATGCGCGCGCCATCGGACAGGATCCGGGCAATTGGCGGGCGCATCAAGGGCTGGCCAACGCGCACGCCGCAGCCGGCAATGCGGAAGGCGCGCGCGCCGCGCTGGTCGATGCCATATCCACGCTCGAACCCGCGGCAGATGGCAGGCTGGACCCGCGCGTGGAATTGGCCCAGGCGATCGCGATTGCCGGCGATGTCGAGGCTGCGCTGGCGCTTTTGTCGGAGTTTGCATCGGCGCACCCGAACGATGCCGAGGCGCTGCTCATGCTGGGACGCATGCAGATCGTGGCCGACGCGTATGACGACGCAGCCGAGACGCTTGCGCGGGCGGCGGCGCAGAGCGACAGCCCGATGCGTGCCCTTCTGGCTCTGGCCACCGCGGAGCAACGTCGCGCTGAACTTGGCGCAGCGCGCGCGGCCCTGACCGCGGCGCGTGACCTGGATCCAGACGACCCGAGCGTGCATATGCGCCTTGGCGAGCTTGCGCACGCTGCCGGAGATGCCGAGGGCAGCGTGCGCCACTTCCGCGACGCTGTCGCCGCAGCGGGCGACGGCGGCCAGGCTGGCGATGCAAAGCTGCGGCTGGCCCGAGCGCTGTTAGCGGCCGGCCGTCCCGAGCAAATTTCCGACGCCCTTGCCGGACTTGCCCCGGACAGTGACCCCGTCCGCCTGCTGCGCGCGCGCTCAGCGCTCATGCAGGATGATTTCTCGGCGGTCCGAGCGGCGCTAGACGGGGCGCCGACATCCGGCCCGGCCATCGCGATCGCCGATCAGCTCCTGGAGGCGAGAGAGTTCGATCGCGCGCGGGATGTCCTCGAAGCGGCGCAAGAGACCTATCCAGATGCCGTCGCCCCCCTTGCCCGGCTCGGGCGGCTCTACGGCGCCTTGAAGCTTTATGACCTGGGGTCCGCCGCGTTCACTCAGGCACTGGCCCTGGAACCGGGACGTCCTGATCTCGAACGCGGCGCGATGATGATTGCCTATCGGACTGGCAATATGACCGATGCGCGCCGCCGCGCCGAACGTCTGGCTGCCGCCGAACGTCCCGTGCCGCAGGACCTTGTCTGGCTTGCGCGGATTGCCGAGGCCGAAGGCGACACGACAACCGCTGTCGATGCATATGAACGCGCGGTGGCGCTGCATCCAACGCATTGGCTCGCGCTCAACAACCTCGCCGCGCTTCTCATGACGGATGCGCCCGGACGGGCCGTCACCCTTGCAGCGCAGGCCGCGGAGCTCGCGCCTGACGTGGCACAGGTTCGCCATACCTTGGGCTGGGCGTTCTTCCACAACGGCGATTTCGATGAGGCCGAGGCCGTCTACCGCGCGCTGGTAGAGACCGAACCACACGAGGCGCGAACGGCCTATCGTATGGGGCGCATCCTGGTGGAGCGAGGGGCGCTGGAAGAAGGCCGCGCTGAATTGCAGCGGGCAGCGGGTCTCGACCCCGACTTCAAAGACGCTGACGCCATGCGCGGTACAAGGCAAAGCCCATGAACGCGCGAAGAACGGCTACTTTTTGCCGACAGGGTTGGTTCGCCCCGGTTTCTTCGTCCGGATCGATCGCGGAAAGTTGCATGCGCCTGAAAGCGCCGTCGTCTCAAGCTGGCACACCGCAATCCGCCAGCAGCTTCGGGCGCATGCATCGGTGAAACGTCACCGCCGGGTTCAATCCCTATCTTTGGATCGAGACTTGGGCCGAGCGCCTGACCGGCGATCCTCGCGCAGTGCTTCTGCGAGAAGCGCTCGACGCGACCGGGATAATCGCCCGGGTGGCGACGCAGATGACGGACACGCGCCGCTAGTGATCCGGGTCTGACACTTGCTACCTGTTTCCACGGATTTCATCTAGTGCGTCGAGTGCGCGGCGCTGTCGGTCGAGGATGTCTTCTGCGCTCTTGGTCCACTCGAAGGGTTTGGGCTTCTCGTCGCGCCGGGCGAGGTAGTCGTGGATCGCGACTTCCAGATAGCCGACGCTGGAACAGCCGCCGCGTCGGATGCGCCTGGACGTGATCTCGGCAAATACGCGCTCCACAAGGTTCAGCCACGAGGCGCTGGTGGGCGTGAAGTGCATCCTGAAGCGCGGGTGCTTGTCCAGCCAGGCCTTCACCTCGGGCGTGTTGTGGGCGGCGTAGTTATCGGGCAACAGATGCACATCGCGACGCGCGGGCACGGCCTTGTCGATATTGCGCAGGAATATCAGGAACTTCTCGGCTCGGGGGCGCGACATGCAATCGCCGATGACCATGCCCGATTTCACGTCGAGCACCGCGAACAGTGTGGCCGTGCCGTTGCGCTTGTAATCATGGGTCATCATCACGCTGGAAGCGTGTCTCCGACACGACGTGGCCGCGCGCCCTTTCCTTAGCGGCAAGCCCGGCTGGGTACGATCCAGCGCCTGGATCCGGGATTTCGCGTCATCCTGGACGCATGCCCCTAGCGTGACGCAGAGCACCACGGCCCGGTCCGGCGGGTCACCGATATCGTGGGGCTTTGCCCGGACGGCCGAACCGGTCTTCGAACAGGCAATGCGACTGCAACTCGGCAAAGGTTCGGGTCCGCTCACGTTTGCCGTCGCCGCAGATCTTCGCCACCGCGATCGTGGTGTTGTCGTACAAAATCGACTGGGGCACGCCGCCGAAGAAGGCAAACGCGGAGTTGTGGCCGTCACGGAACGCTTCGCTTCTGTCGTCTCGGCAGGGTAGGCCTTGATGAAAAACGCATCCGAGTGCGGCGTCGCCATTGTCGCCCGGACCAAGGGCGCTCCCAATTGCGACCATCGCGACATAGTGCAGCTTGCATTCGACGCCGAGCCATTTTGCGCCAGTGGTTCGAGCACAATGGCGAGTGATCACGCCGAGTGCCTCGCCGAAATCCACCCGGGCGTGACCCGGCGCATGCGACAGCGGCACGGAACCCCTCGCGGCTCCGGCGTTTCTTCTCTCGGACACGCGAAGAAGTTACACAGAATGGGCGGGGTCACGACGCTAACGGAACGATATCAAGTCCCTTGGATACACCCGACCTTTTGTCAGCCTCAGATTCATTGCAAGCTGCCGCCAGTGTCAAGGTGAACCACATAAGCCGGAAGGGCTGGGGGCGTTCTGGGCCGATTCCGTCTCAGGAACATCGTGGGCCGCTGCACCCAAGTATCTGATACATATACTTACAATTGCGACCCGGGGAGGACTTGAACCCCCGACCAGAAGCTTAGAAGGCTACTGCTCTATCCAGCTGAGCTACCGGGCCACGAGCGTTTTTGGTACCATCAAGACATGGGGCTTGGAAGTTAAAAACAGAAGGAAAAGTCCTTCTGGCAGGGGAGAAGCGAGGGTTACTGGCAAGACGCCAAGCTCGCAGCCATCAATCATCGTTTGAGCTGCCGACCGCGAGTGCCAGCGTGCCGTCCGTTGTTATCATAACGCCGCAGCGATGCCGCGCTCCGGCGGAATGTCTCGAATGTGCCGAGGCTGTGTAAAAACACCAAGATGTGGTAGGCTTTCTGCGATAGCGGGGGCATTCCATGTCGGGTTTCATTGAAGGGGTGGATCGGGATCAGGTCACGCTGTTTCCGGACCGTGTGCAAGACTGGATTGACGGGGACAGTCTTGTCAGGGTTGTTGATCTGTTCGTGGACGAGCTTGATCTGGCTGATCTTGGTTTCGCACGTGCGTCGCATGCGCGGACGGGACGGCCGGGATATCACCCGTCAGTCCTTCTGCAGCTTTTCATTTACGGGTATCTGAACCGCGTCCCGTCCAGCCGCGCGCTGGAGCGGGAGGCCGGGCGCAACGTCGAGGTGATGTGGGCGATGGGCCGGCTGATCCCGGACCACAAGACGATTGCCGATTTCCGGCGCGACAACGGTGCCGCGATCCGCAAGACCTGCGCCGGTTTTGTTCAGA